>JABUFB010000012.1 GCA_013314775.1 Armatimonadota bacterium
GGGTGACAATGTTCGGATCACGGGGGAACTGATCGTACCGATCGCGATGGAAGAGGGTCTGCGGTTCGCGATTCGCGAGGGCGGCCACACCGTGGGCGCCGGCGTGGTGACGAAGGTTATTGAGTAGCAGTCCGCGGGCCGGAAAACTCCGGCCTTGCGATGCAGCGCCGCTCCCCGCGAGGAGCACAGGACACCTGAAACGGAGCTTCAACCATGGCGAAGACTTCGAGCATCCGGATCAAGCTAAAGGCGTTCGATCACGAGATCCTGGACCGTTCGTGCCAGAAAATCGTTGAGACCGCCGAGAGGACTGGCGCCCGCGTGGCGGGTCCGATCCCCCTGCCGACTGAAAAGCGCGTCCACTGCATTGTGCGCCCCACGGCCCTTGGCCGGAGTTCGCGAACCATGGAGCATTTCGAGATGCGGGTGCACAAGCGGTTGGTGGACATTCTCGACTCCACCGCGCGGACGGTCGACGCCCTGATGAAGCTCGACCTGCCCGCAGGCGTTGACGTGTCAATCAAGACCACAGCGGGCTAAGCCCACGCCCCTCTCGGACACCGGATCAGCCGGCGCTGCCGATGGGCGATACGAGCGGTGACTGATATGGCGAAGACGATTCTCGGTAAGAAAATCGGGATGACGCGCATTTTCGAGCCCAATGGGGTCGAGGTTGCCGTCACCGTTGTTCAGGCCGGGCCCTGCACAGTTGTGCAGCGCAAGACCACGGACGTGGACGGGTACGAGGCCATGCAGCTTGGCTTCGAGGAACGCAAGCGCAGCCGGACTAACGCGCCACTTACCGGTCATTTCCAGAGCCGCAATGTGACCCCGAAGAGGTATGTGCGCGAGTGCAGGCTGAAGGACGGGGAGGGCTACGCCCCCGGCGACCAGGTGAAGGTGGACATTTTCAAGACCGGCGATGTGGTAGACATCGTGGGCACGAGCAAGGGAAAAGGTTTCGCCGGTGGGATGAAGCGCCACGGCTTCAAGGGCGGCCCCGCAACACACGGTTCCAAGGTGCACCGCGCTCCGCAGTCCAGCGGTGCGACCGACGCGGCCCGCGTTTTCAAAGGTACGCGCAAGCCCGGGCAGATGGGGAATGCGCGCGTCACCGCCAAGGGCCTGAAGATTCTGGAAGTCGACCCCGAAGCGAACCTGCTGGTCATCAAGGGCTCAGTTCCCGGCAGCAACGGTGGTCTGCTGATCATCACGGGCCGCGAGTAGTCACGAAGGGAAGAGTTGGCAATGCCTAACATGGCAGTTTACGACATGGCCGGGGCGAAGACGGCGGACTTGCAGGTTCCCGATGAGCTTCTCGGCCTGCCGTTCAACCCAGACCTGGTGCGTCAGGCCGTCGTGGCCGTGGACCACGCGCGGAAGAGGCGCTGCGGCAAGTCTATCCGCAGGGACGAAGTGGATATGACCGGCGCGAAGTGGTATCGGCAGAAGGGCCTGGGCCGCGCTCGCCATGGCGCACGCAGCGCTCCGAATTTCGTGGGCGGCGGCAAAGCGCACGGCCCCACGGGCGAACAGGGCACCCACAAGATGCCCAAGCGCATGCGCCGGAAGGCAGCGGCGGTCGCACTGTCCGAGAAGGTGCGGGACGGTAATGTTACCCTTCTTGAGAAGATCGAACTTGAGAACATCAGCACCCGGCAGTTCGTGTCCATCCTGAACGCACTCAAGTTGAGCGGCAAGGTGCTCATGCTGCTGAGCAGCGCGGAAGCGCGGGATGAGGTGCTGTATAAGAGTTGCCGGAATGTCGCCGATCTCACGGCCCGGGAAGTGCCGCATTTCAACACCCGAGACATCGTGCTGGCGGACGAGATCGTGATTACCCGGGCTGCGCTGGAGCAGCTGATGAAGGGTGGCGCGGACAGTGCTGAATAGCCAGGACATGAACCGTTACCGCAGCATCATCCTGCAGCCTATCGTGACCGAGAAGTCCATGGAACAGTCCGAGGAGCTGCACAAGTACCACTTCCGTGTGCACCCCGACGCCAACAAGGTGGACATCCGGCACGCGGTTGAGACCCTTTTTGGTGTGCGAGTGACCGACGTAAACACGATGATGGTGCGTGGCAAGAGCCGGCGGCGGAGCTACCGCTACCGCACCGGGAAGACCGCGCGCTGGAAGAAGGCCATTGTTACGCTTCGGCCCGGCGACCGCATCGAGGTCATCGAGACAGGTTAGCGGCACGCGTCTTGACCACGGACAGCTTGATGTCCAACAGGAGTGTTCCTGATGCCGATCAAAGAGCATAACCCAACTACCCCGGGAAGGCGTGAATACGCCACCGTCGACACTTCGCATCTGGATAAGAAGAAGCCGGAGCGCGCGCTGCTGTCCCCGCGGAAGAAGTCGGCCGGCCGCAACAACCAGGGCCGCGTGACGACGCGGTTCCGCGGTGGCGGCCACAAGCAGAAGATTCGCGAGATCGACTTCAAGCGTGACAAGGACGGTATCCCTGCGCGGGTTGCAGCGTTGGAGTACGATCCCGGCCGGACCGCGCATATCGCGCTGCTGCATTACGCGGACGGCGAGAAGCGCTATATTCTCGCACCCGAGGGCCTGAAGAAGGGCGACAGCGTGGTTTCGGGCCCCAATGTCCCGGCGCGTCTGGGCAATGCTCTGCCCATCGCCAGCGTTCCGGTGGGTACGGTTATCCACAACGTCGAGCTAACCCCGCAGCGCGGCGGACAGTTGGGGCGGAGCGCCGGCACCGAGATCCAGTTGGTGGCCAAGGAAGGCAAGTATGCCCACCTGAAGCTTCCGTCTGGTGAAGTACGGCTGGTGTCGGTGCAGTGTCGGTGCACCATCGGTCGTGTGGGCAATTCTGAGCACGGCAATATCCAGGATGGTAAGGCCGGTCGGCGCCGTTGGCGTGGACGGCGGCCTCACGTCCGCGGCGCAGTGATGAACCCGCGCGACCATCCACATGGCGGCGGCGAGGGCAAGGCGCCTATCGGTATGGACAGTCCGCGGAGCCCGTGGGGTTGGAAGACCCTGGGTCGCAAGACCCGGAACAACCGCAAGCCATCGACCAAGTACATCGTTCGGCGCCGCAAGACCTGATTGCGGGCGTCTTGAGCCCGGACAGCGCTGGGCATTGAGACAGGCAGTATCCTGGAGGATCAGCAATGGCACGCTCAATGAAGAAGGGTCCGTACTGCGACCCCAAGCTTCTGGCGAAGATCGAGAAGATGAACGACGCGGGCGAGAAGAGGATCATCCGCACCTGGTCGCGGCGTTCGACGATCTTCCCAGACATGCTTGGACATACTATCGCAGTGCACGACGGCCGCAAGCACGTGCCGGTTTACGTGACGGAGAACATGGTGGGTCACAAGCTCGGGGAGTTCGTGCCGACCCGCACGTACCGTGGCATGCGCCCGTCGCGCTCTGAGCGGACCAGCGGCCGGTAGGACAAGAGTCCGGGCTGCTCACCTGTCCGGTTACCGGACCTGGCAAAGGAGTTTACCCAAGGATGGAAGTACGAGCGATCTCCAAATGGGTGCGCAAAGGCCCGCGCAAGGTGCGGGGCTACGCGGAACTGATCCGGGGCAAGACGCCGCAGCAGGCTCAGGCCATTCTGGGCGCTGTGGCCAGCCCGTCGGCCCAGGCGCTGCTGAAGACTCTGAACTCCGCCATCGCCAACGCGGAGAACAACCATGACCTCGACCCGGAGGACATGGTGGTCAGCAAGGCCTTCGTGGACGGCGGCTTCACGATCCCGCGCATGATTGCCCGGGCCCGTGGACGGGGCGACCGTATCCGCAAGCGGACCTGCCACATCACCGTCGTGCTGAGCGATGAACAGGGAAAGGACGAGTCGTAGCTTCGACTCGGTACCCCTCATCGGGGAGTGACCTGAATGGGACAGAAGGTACATCCATACGGCCTGCGGCTGGGCATCATCCGCCAGTCTCGGAGCACCTGGTTCGCGGAGGGCAAGAAGTACCGCGAGCAGCTGATTGGGGACTTGAAGATTCGTCAGTTCCTTGAGAAGGAGCTGCTGAACGCCAGCGTCTCCAACATCGCCATCGAGCGTGCCGCGGATAACATCTCCGTCACCATCGAGACCGGCAAGCCCGGTATCGTCATCGGTCGCGGTGGCCGTGACGTTGAGAAGCTGCGGCAGAAGGTGGAGAAGGTCGCCGGCCGGCGTGTGCGCGTGAACGTCGAGGAGACGAAGGACCCCGACACCAATGCAGCGCTGGTGGCCCAGAACATAGCCCGTCAGATCGAACGGCGCGTGTCGTACCGCCGCGCGATGCGCCAGGCAATTGACCGGGCCATCCGGATGGGCGCGCAGGGGATGCGGTGCACGGTGAGCGGACGCCTGCAGGGCGCCGAGATCGCCCGCACCGAAGCTCTCGGCCCCGAGGGTCGGGTGCCGCTGCACACACTCCGCGCGGATGTGCACTTCGGCTTCGCGGAGGCCCGGACCGGCTACGGCAACATCGGCGTAAAGGTCTGGATCTACAAGGGCGACATTTTGCCCCCGCGCAAGGTCAAACAGTCCGACATGTACGTGCCTGAAGAGACGGCGGAAGCGCCGGTCGAGGATGTAGTGGCCGAGGGCGCGATCGAGGATGTGGCACCATCGGTGGAAGCGGCTTTCGAGACGCCCGTCGAGGCCGAAACACCAGCCGCACCGGAGACCGCTGAGGCGCCGACCGAGAGCGTTGCGCCGGCCGATGAGCCCGCAACCGAACCCGAGCCGGAACAGGGACAGTGATCCAAACATGTTGATGCCCAAGCGCACGAAACACAGGAAGCACCACCGTGGCCGCCGCACGGGGATTGCCCGACGCGGAGCCACGCTGAACCAGGGCGAACACGGCCTCCAGGCGCTGGAACCGGGCTGGATCACCAGCCGGCAGATTGAGGCAGCGCGTGTGGCCATCACCCGGACCGCTGCTCGCGGCGGTAAGCTTTGGATCCGGATTTTCCCGGACCACGTGGTGACGGAGAAGCCGCCAGAAACCCGCGGTGGTAAGGGTAAGGGTTCGCCGGCTTACTGGGTCGCCGTGGTGAAACCGGGCCGGATCATGTTCGAGGTCGCAGGCTTGCCGCGTGAACTGGCACGTGAGGCGCTGCGGAAAGCTGCTCACAAGTTGCCGATCGCTGCGAAGATCGTGTCTCGGGAGGAGGAGTAACCATGCCTGATGACGCCAAGACCACCACAGACTTTTTGGGCCAACTGAGGGACTCCACCGACGCCGAGCTTGAACTTCGCAAGGCGCACATCATGGAGAGTCTGTTCAATCTGCGATTCCGGCTGGCTTCCGGACAGATCGAGGACCCCAAGCGCGTGAACAAGTACCGCAAGGCAATCGCGCGAATCAACACCATCCTGCGGGCGCGTGCTCTCGGGATTGAGAAAGAGGGGTCCCGCTAAGGGGTACCGGCCATGAGTGACAAAGTTATCGCAACCCGCGAAGGCGTCGTCGTCAGTGACAAGATGGACAAGACCGTGGTCGTTGCCGTGGAGCGCCTGACCCGGCACCCGCTTTATGGCAGGGTTCTGCGCCGGACGCGGAAGTTCAAGGCACACGACGAGCGCAATGAGTGCCATACCGGCGACAGGGTGCGGATTCAGCACTGCCGGCCGCTGAGCAAGGACAAGTCGTGGCGCGTTATCGAGATTGTGGAGCGCGCGAGGTAAGGGGTCCTTACCAAAGCCGCGTCTCTGGAGGTAAAGCAGTTGCCTGCTTTCAACACAGACCAGATCAGAAACCTTGTCCTGGTGGGACACCGCAGTTCGGGCAAGACGAGTCTTGCTGAAGCCGCGCTGTTCCTGACAGGTGCTGTGGATCGCCTCGGCTCGACGGACGCCGGGACGGCAACCACGGACTTTGTGCCGGAGGAGAAGGAACGGAACCTCTCCATCTCCCCAGCACTGTGCTACGTTCAGCACGGCGGCGGGAAGACAAATATCATCGATGCACCCGGCTACGCCGAGTTCTACTCGGAAGTCATCCCGTGCATGTGGGTCGCGGACACCGCGGTGCTGGTGCTTGACGGTGTCGCCGGTGTCGAGGTCATGTCCCGCAAGGTCTTCGGGAACGCGGTCAACAGCAATCTTCCCGTGATCGCCGTGGTGAACAAGCTCGACAAGGAGCACTCCAGCTTCTCGGCGGTTGTCGACCAGATGAACGAGAGCCTGCCGGGTTGCCGTGCGGTGCCGGTCCAGCTTCCCGTGGGCGATCAGGCCAGCTTCAGCGGCGTCATTGATCTGGTGTCGATGAAGGCGTACATCGGCGAGGGCAAAGGGGTTCAACCATCGGCAATTCCCTCGGAGCTTGCTGCTGATGCGGAGGCCGCTCGCGCCGCATTGATCGAGGAAGTCGCTGGTACCGACGAGGAACTGATGGAGAAGTTCTTCGAGAACGATTCCCTTACGGACGAGGAGCTCATTGGTGGTCTGAAAGCAGCCCTGAACTCGGGATCCCTGGTTCCCGTACTGGCGAGTGCGGCCACCAAGTGCATCGGCGTTGCGGCGTTCCTCGATTTCGCCCGCAACGTGGTCCCTTCTCCGGCGGAGCGTCCGGCCTGGATAGGTAAGAAGCCGAACAGTGACGAGACCGTGGAGATCACTGCGGATCCATCCGCGCCGATGCGCGCAGTGGTTTGGAAGACCATGCGGGACCCGTTCGTCGGGCGGCTCTCTCTGGTGCGCGTCCTGTCGGGTACGCTGAGCAGCGACGGGCAGGCTGTTACGGTTCGCACTGGCAGCCGTGACCGCCTGTCGGGCCTCACGCTGATCCGCGGCAACCAGACCCAGGATGTGGATCGGGTCGCGGCCGGCGACATGGCGTGTATAGCGAAACTGGAGACGACGCTGACCGGCGACACTCTGTGCGATGCGAATGCCCAGGTCATCGTGGAGATGCCGAGTCTGCCCGAGGGGATGCACTCGGCTGCAATGTCCGCTGAGTCCCGCGCTGACGAGGACAAGCTCTCCGGCGCCCTGGCCCAGATTGCCGAGGAAGATATCGGCTTCACCTATGAGCGCATCGCCGAGACTGGCGAGTTGATCGCCCGGGGGTTCGGTCCGCTGCACCTTCAGATCATCAAGGACCAGCTCCTGCGCAAGTTCAAGGTCAACGTAACCCTTGGCGCTCCCGAAATCCCGTACCGCGAGACGGCGCGCAAGTCTGTTCGGGTGCAAGGTCGCCACAAGAAGCAGACCGGTGGCCGCGGCCAGTTCGGCGACGTGTGGCTGCGGCTCGAGCCTCTACCCCGTGGTGGAGGGTTCGAGTTCGTGGACGAGATCAAAGGCGGGACGGTTCCGACCCAGTTCATCCCGGCTGTCGAGAAAGGCGTCCGGAGCGCTATGGCGGCCGGCCCGTTGGCGCGGTATCCAGTGGTTGACATCCGCGTGATCCTTGATGACGGCAGCTCACACCCGGTGGACTCATCAGATATGGCCTTCCAGTTGGCGGGCCAGATCGGGTTCCGCAAGGCCATGGAGGAAGCCGGCCCCACGCTGCTGGAGCCAGTGGTCATGGTCGAGGTCACCTGCCCTGAGAGCATTATGGGCGATGTCATGAGTGACTTCAGCAGCCGGCGCGGCAGGTTGCAGGGCACCGAGGCTGCGGGTGGCGCAATGCAGATCGTCCGGGCTCTGGTTCCGTTGTCGGAGATGTCGACATACTCGTCCGACCTGACTTCGATGTCTCAAGGCCGCGCGAGCTTCAGCATGGAGTTCTCGCATTACGAGGAAGTGCCGAACCAGGTGCAGGAAGAGATCGTCGCGCGGCGCAAGGTCGCCGAGGCAGCCGACGAGTAGACGGGCTGGTGCGGTTGGCGTTTCCGCCGGCCTGACAAGTAGCGGTTCGATATATTCGTCCACGAGGACTATAGCGATGATCCAGCACATGACTCGACTAAAAGTGGCGGACAACTCTGGCGTCCAGGAAGTGGGCTGCATCCGGGTGATGGGACGCGGACAGAACGTCTACGGTTCTCTCGGAGACCAGATCGTCTGTTCGGCCAAGCAGGTGACGCCGCAGAGCCCGATTGCCAAGGGCAGCGTCCTGAAGGGCGTTATCGTCCGGTGCAAGCAGCCTGTAAAACGGGCGGACGGCACCGAGATCAGGTTCGACGACAACGCTGTCGTCATCGTGGACGACAATGGGAACCCGCGGTGCACCCGTGTCTTCGGTCCTGTGGCCCGCGAGCTGCGTGACCGCAAGTTCATGCGGATCGTCTCGCTGGCCGAGGAAGTCGTCTGACCGCGCGCACTACTCTTGACTGGCCCGCCGGCACACAGGGAGAAGAGCAGGATGCAGAAGAACAAGCTAAACATCAAGAAGGGCGATGAAGTGCTGGTGATCGCGGGTAAGGACCGCTCGACCCGGCACCACCCCAGGCGGGGGCGTGTCATCAGCGTCATGCCCGACAAAGAGCGCATCTTTGTTGACGGGGTCAACATCATCAAGCGCGCGGTGCGTGCTTCGCAGAAGGTTCGGCAGGGCGGCATTGTGGAGTCCCCTGGCCCGATCCATGTGTCCAACGTGATGCTGATCTGCCCGTCGTGCGACGCGCCGACCCGGATTGCCAACAAGCGCAATGACAAGGGCCAGCCCGTTCGCTACTGCAAACGCTGCAAGGCCGCAATCGACGAGTAAGCACTGTCGAACCCAGCCGCTCGCGCGGCGCAAGAACGTCGCGGACGACGGCGGCAAGTGAAAGCGCAGGGGAACATGATGGCTGAAAAGCCTAGACTCAAGGAAATGTACGAAACCGAGTTGCGCCCGAAGCTCATCGAGCGGTTCGGTTTCCGCAACGTGATGCAGGCGCCGCGTCTGGTGAAGGTCTGCGTGAACATGGGCATCTCGGAGGCGAAGTCGGGCCCCGAAGCCGGGCAGATCATGGAGACGGCGATGCGGGAGATGGCTCTCATTACCGGGCAGCGGCCGTGTATTACCCGGGCCCGCAAGTCCATCGCATCGTTCCAGGTTCGCGCCGGCGCAATGGTCGGTTGCCGCGTGACTATCCGCGGGGCCCGGGCCTGGGAGTTCCTGGACAGGCTGTTCAACATCGCTCTGCCGCGCATCCGCGACTTCCGCGGATTGCCCCGGAACAGCTTTGACGGCCGCGGGAACTACAGTCTGGGCATCAATGACCAGCTGATATTCCCTGAATTGAACTATGACGACGTGAAGACCCAGCGCGGCATGGACATAACCATCGTAACGACGGCCCGGACCGACGAGGAAGCCCAGGCGTTCCTCGAGGGTCTTGGCCTTCCGCTGGCCCGGCCCGAGGGGTAGAGCGAGCAAGGCCGGCGCGGGCGCACCGTCCGCGCAACCATCAGGAGGCACGCAGCGTGGCACGCAAATCGTGGATTGCGAAACAGAAGCGGGAACCGAAGTTCGCTGTGAGAGCATACAACCGGTGCAGTCTGTGCGGACGCCGGCGGGCTTACATGCGCAAGTTCGGCCTCTGCCGGATATGCTTTCGGGAGAACGCCCTGGCGGGGAACATCCCGGGGATTACGAAGTCGAGTTGGTAGTCGGTCCGTGGGCGATACGCCCTGACGCGGGAGTTCCCGCAGCAACCTTTGACGGATTCAGGCCGTTTGTTGCATGCCCAGCATAGGGCCCAGCAGGAGGAACTGGCATGGCTGCCGTTAGCGACCCCATCGCCGACATGCTGACGAGAA
The DNA here is from genome assembly GCA_013314775.1 of Armatimonadota bacterium. NCBI lineage: Bacteria > Bacillati > Armatimonadota > Armatimonadota bacterium. The sequence continues at coordinate 9,681 of JABUFB010000012.1, forward strand.
TTCGAAACGCCGCAGAATCGCGGCACACGAACGTGCGTGTGCCAATGTCGAAGATCAAGCTGGAGATCGCCAAGATCCTCCACGATGAGGGCTACATCCGCGGGTTCCAGCTCGTGGGCAAGGGCCGGGATCTTCGCATCCGGTTGAAGTACGATGATCATCGCCAGCCCGTGATCAAGGGGCTCAAGCGAGTGAGCAAGCCCGGCCGGCGCGTGTACTGCGGGAAGGAAGAGCTTCCCCGGGTGCTCGGCGGTCTCGGCATCGCCATCGTTTCCACGAGCCAGGGCGTGCTGACCGCGCGCGAGGCTCGGCGGCGCGGTATCGGCGGCGAAGTGCTGGGCTTCATCTGGTAGTAGGCTGTACGTTCGCGGAATACACGAAACTTCGGATCGGGAGCGAGTCTCGATGTCTCGAGTAGGCAAGAATCCCATACCCATCCCTGACAAGGTCAAGGTCGAGGTTGAGGCCGGCAACGTGGTGAAGGTCAAGGGCCCTCTGGGGCAGCTTGAGCAGCAGCTTGCACCCGAGATCGAGCTCACGATCGCCGACAATACCATCACCCTGACGCGGAAGAACGAGACCCGCGAGGCACGGGCGTTGCACGGGCTTTCCCGCGCGCTCGTAGCGAACATGGTTCATGGTGTCAGTGAGGGCTTCGAAAAGCGCCTTGAAATCCAGGGCGTCGGCTACCGGGGCGACATGGAGGGCAAGAACCTCAAGCTGCGTATCGGTTTCAGTCACGAGGTTCTGGTCCAGCCGGCGGAGGGCACTGAGATCAGCACTCAGGGCCAGCAGGTCATCATTGTCAAGGGCTGCGACAAGCAGGTCGTGGGGCAGGTGGCCGCCAACATTCGCAAGGTTCGCCCGGTGGAGCCCTACAAGGGCAAAGGCATTCGCTACGCGGGCGAGAAGGTGCGGCGGAAGGCCGGCAAGTCGGCCAAGGTCGGCGGCTAGTAGAGATACGCGCAGGCAGGGCTCCGGGTTGTTGTGGTGCACCTGGGGCCCGGCGGCAGCGGCCGATTAGTCCGGCCGTTGCTGCGGCGCTGGAAATCAGAGGTGTAGACAGTGAGTACCGAAAGAGATCGCACCAAGAGCCGTATGAAGCGCCATGCGCGTATCAGGCTGAAGGTAGCCGGCACCGCCGAGCGGCCCCGGCTGTGCGTTACGCGGAGTCTTGACCACACCTACGCCCAGATCATCGACGACCGCGCGGGCCGAACGCTGTGTGCGGCGTCCACCCGTGAGGCGGGGGTGAGTGATGAGAACGGGCAGACCGGGAACATCGCTGCCGCTGCGAAGGTAGGGGCGCTGGTGGCCCAGCGCGCTCTGGAGAAAGGCATCACCTCAGTGGTCTTTGACCGCTCGGGCTGGCCCTATCACGGCCGGATCAAGGCTGTTGCAGAAAGCGCGCGCGAGGCCGGTCTGAAGTTCTAACTGGCGTTCTGGTAGTACAAGCACAGGAGTGGACCTGATGGCTAACGGCAAAGTGAAAGTTACCCTCACAGGCAGCCACTGTGGCTGCACCCAGCCCCAGCGCGCAACGCTGCGCGCCCTGGGTCTGCGGAAGCGGGATGACTCCCGGGAGCACAACCTCACGCCTGTGGTCAAGGGCATGATCGATAAGGTTAAGCACCTGGTAGAGGTCAATCCGATCAGCGAGTAACCCCCGGTGGCGCACAGCGCCCCCGGCAGACGGGAGCACATTCATGGACTATCAGAGCCTCGACGGAACAAAGCGGAAAGACGGCAAGCGGGTCGGCCGTGGCCACGGCTCGGGGTCCGGCAAGACCAGCGGACGCGGCCAGAAAGGCCAGAAGGCCCGGACCAATACGGCGCCGGGGTTCCAGGGCGGGCAGAACCCCCTGTACATGCGGCTGCCGACCCTGCGCGGTATCAGCAATAAGTCCCACAATATCGGCATCTTCCGCAAGCGGTTCGCCATCGTCAATGTGGCGACGCTGGCCGGCTTCGAGGCGGGTACCGAGGTGACCCCCGAACTCCTGGTGGAGACCGGGGTGGTCAAGAAGCTGCTGGATGGCCTGAAGATTCTGGGAGAGGGTGAGCTGGACCGCGCCCTCACCGTCAAGGCCAACGCCTTCAGCGCATCGGCCCGTGCAAAGATTGAGAAAGCCGGCGGCACCGCCGAGGTGATCTGACGATGAAAGAGCGACTCGCCGGGCTTGCCCAGGCGCTGAAGCTGCCCGATGTGCGCAAGCGCATCATGTTCGTCATGTGGATGTTTGCTCTCTACGTGGCGTGCGCGCACGTGCCCCTTCCCGGAATTGACAAGGAAGCCCTTGCGCAGTTGTTCAGTGGCGGCGGGTTCGGGCTGGGCGAGATCCTTGACACCTTCGCCGGCGGGTCACTCAAACGGTTCTCGGTCTTTGCGCTGGGCATCATGCCCTACATCAATGCCTCGATCATCTTCCAGCTGCTGGTAATGGCCATCCCGTCCCTCGAGGAACTGCAGAAAGAGGGCGAGTACGGCCAGCGCAAGATCAACGCCTGGACGAAGTACCTGACGGTCGCTCTCGCCATGCTCCAGGCGTTCGGGATGATCAGTTGGTTCCGCGCGGGACAGGCGTTCGTGGGCGGCCCGTTCATGGTGGTTTTCGACGTGCTGATGATGGCCGCGGGCACGTCCTTCCTGATGTGGATGGGGGATATGATCACGGAGCGCGGCATAGGTCAAGGCGTGAGCCTCATCATCTTTGTGGGGATCATGACCCGGATGCCGCAGGACGTGGCCCAGACTATGACTATGTGGGCCAACGAACAGATCGGGATTGCGAACATCGCTTTCCTCGCGCTGATCTTCGTGGCCACCATCTACGGTATCGTCAAAGTGCAGCAGGCGCAGCGGAAGATACCGGTGCAGTATGCCAAGCGAATCAAGGGCAATAAGGTCTATGGCGGGCAGAGCAGCTTCCTGCCAATCCGAGTGAACCAGGCGGGCGTGATCCCGATCATCTTCGCGATCTCCATCGCCCTGTTCCCGGCGACCATCGCCCAATTCATCGGCAACCCGGATGTGGTGAAGAGCATCAGCCGCATCGGGATCAGCGAGGACGCCATCAGCAACACGTTGTTCGCGGTGGTTCAGTTCACGACGCCGGGACGCAACGGTTTCGCGACGCTCCTGTACTTTATCCTGGTCGTCCTGTTCACGTACTTCTACACCGCAGTCACCTTCAACCCGGAGCAGATAGCGGAGAACCTTCAGAAGAACGGCGGTGCGGTGCCGGGCATCCGGCCGGGGGAACGGACCCGCGACTACCTCGACAAGATATTGTTCCGAATAACGCTGGCGGGAGCGTTGTTCCTGGGCGTCATCGCCGTGATGCAGTATTACGTGGGCACGATTACGGGTGTGGAAACCTTCACACTGGTTGGCGGAACGTCCCTGCTGATTGTGGTCGGCGTGGCGCTGGACACCATGCAACAGATTGAGGCCCAGCTGCTGATGCGCCACTACCAGGGCTTCCTGGCGTAGGCGACGGCGCGCAGGCGCCTGGAACGGAGATACGCAGATGGCAAGCAATCTCATTCTCCTCGGCCCTCCGGGGGCCGGGAAGGGAACGCAGGCCGAGTTCCTGGTGGACCGCCTGGCGATTACCCACATCTCGACCGGCGACATGCTGCGGGCAGCAGTTGCGAAGGGCACCGAGCTGGGCCTCGAGGCCAAGCGGTACATGGACGCGGGGAACTTGGTGCCCGACGAGTTGGTCGTGGGGATCGTACGCGAACGGATTTCCGAGCCTGACTGCGCCAACGGCTTCTTGCTGGATGGCTTTCCACGGACCATCCCGCAGGCCGAAGCTCTGGATGCAGCCATTGCGGAGCTGGGACTGGAGCCGCCGACCGTGGTGAACATGGAAGTGCCGGACCAGGTGCTCATCGACCGTCTCTCGGGGCGGCGCATGTGCGATACCTGCAAGTCGATCTTCCATATCAGCCGCGACAGCGTGGACGTGGGCGCCCCCTGCCCGCAGGAGGGCTGTTCCGGGAAAATCTATCAGCGGTCGGACGATCAGGCTGAAGCGATCGCGCAGCGCCTTGAGGTGTACAAGCGTCAGACCGAGCCGCTGATTTCGTACTATGAGGGCAAAGGCCAGCTGGTCAGGGTGGACGCGGTGGGGACTGTGGAAGAGGTCAACGCCGGCGTATTCGCGGCCCTGAAGGCACGAGGCGTGGGTTGATGTCACGGCTTGTGAGACGCATCCCGGACGTCCCGCGGAAGTCGGACGCCGAGATCGAACTGATGCGCGAGGCCGGAAGGATCGTCGGGCGGGTTTTGCAGGCGATCGGAGAGGCTATTCAGCCGGGCATCAACACTGCGGAGATTGACAAGCTGGCGGAAGAGATTATAGTATCTTCGGGCGCACGGCCGAGTTTCAAGGGCTACCGGGGCTATCCAGCAACGATCTGTGCCGACCCCGACGATATTGTGGTCCACGGAATCCCCAGCGAACAGATGGTCCTGGCGGGGGGCATGCTGTTTGGTGTGGACGTTGGCGCCCATTACCAGGGATACCACGGCGATGCGGCCATGACCTGGCCGGTCGGCGACGTGTCACCGGAGAAGCTCGCTCTTCTGGAGGCGACCCGAGAGGCGCGTGATCTCGGGATCGCTGCCGCGGTGCCGGGCAATCGGCTGCGCGCGATCAGCGTTGCGATCCAGAACCATGTAGAGGCGCGCGGGTTCTCAGTGGTGCGAGACCTTGTGGGGCACGGTATCGGCCGGTCCATGCATGAGCCGCCCCAGGTGCCCAATTTCGTGGACGAAGGGCATTTCCCGGAGTACAACCTGACCCTGCGCCCCGGCCACACGCTGGCGATTGAACCGATGGTGAATGCCGGGGGATGGGCGGTGACCCAGGACGACGATCATTGGACGATCCGCACCGCCGACGGGAGCCCATCCGCGCACTTCGAGCACACCATCGCCGTAACCAAGGACGGTCCGGTGATTCTGACGCTGCCCTGATCGGTTCGACTGATGTGTACCAGCCGCCAGCCAATAAGGAGCCAAGAGGCACTTCATGGCTAGAAAAGAGAACAAGGCGCCCGAAAGCGACAAGAAAAAGGCCATTCCGGTCCGTGGCACCGTTGTGGAGAAGCTGCCGAATGCAGTCTTCCGTGTGGAGTTGGAGAACGGTCACGAGGTACTGGCTCACGTTTCGGGCAAGATCCGCACCCGGGTCATCCGCGTGATGGCGGGGGACAAGGTGACGGTTGAGTTGACGCCTTACGACCTCACCCGGGGCCGGATCACCTGGCTGCACAAGTAGCTTTCGAGAGAGCCGGTTCGCCACGACCGTAGCCGCAGCACACCGACGGCGGAGTTGCTGACCGGCATTTGAGGAGCATCCCGATGAAAGTACATCCGTCCGTGAAGAAGCGTTGTGACAAGTGCAAGATCATCCGGCGCCATGGCGTCGTTCGCATCATCTGCGAGAATCCCCGGCACAAGCAGCGCCAGGGCTAAACGGTAGATATCGTAGGAGGCGCGTAAATGCCGCGTATTGCAGGCGTAGACCTTCCGAGAGACAAACGGGTTGAGATTGCCTTGACCTACATCTATGGGATCGGCCGGCACACCGCCGCCGAGATCATGGAGAAGACCGGCATCGACACCGCTCGTCGGATGAGGGACATCACCGAGGCTGAGGCTGCGAAGCTGCGCGAGGTCATCGAAAACGACTATGTGATTGAGGGCGACAAGCGCCGCGAGGTGCAGACGAATATCCAGCGCCTTATCGAGATCGGCACCTATCGTGGCCTGCGCCATCGCCGTGGTCTGCCGGTTCGTGGCCAGCGCACCCGCACCAATGCACGCACGCGCAAGGGCAAGCGGAAGACCGTTGCCGGGAAGAAGAAGGCCAGCGCCAAGACCTGATGCGGGCTCTGGAGGTCCCTCGGCATGCCGTGCAAAGGCACGGCATCGCCCGGACCCTCGCGCCTGGTGCCGTCGACGTCATCGAACAGCCGGTTCGGATACTGGAGGATACTCATGCGTCAGTCCCAGAGCGGTCGCAAGGCCAAGGCCAAGCGCCAGGTTCCGTATGGCCGCGCGAATATCAAGTCCACTTTCAACAATACCATCGTGAGCATCGCCGACCAGCAGGGCAACGTTCTGTGCTGGGCAAGCGGCGGCACGATCGGCTTCTCCGGGACCAAGAAGGGCACGCCGTTCGCCGCTCAGCTCGCTGCTGAGAATGCGGCCCGCAAGGCCCAGGAGTACGGCATGCAGAGGGTCGAGGTGTTCACGCGGGGGCCCGGTTCGGGCCGCGAGACGGCTGTGCGCGCGTTGCAGGCTGCGGGCCTGGAGGTCGCCTCTGTGCGCGATATCAGCAACGCCCCGCACAATGGTTGCCGGCCGAAGAAGCGCCGGCGCGTCTAAGCTCCACGGATGGGCGGCGTGTGAGAGCGCCTGCCAAGCTGAGACTATCAAACTGTGTGAACGAAAGAGCGTCGCAGGACGCTTTGGAGGAGACCAAGCCACATGTCACGCTACCGAGGCCCCGTGTGCCGGATCTGCCGCCGCGAAGGGCAAAAGCTTTTCCTGAAGGGCCAGCGCTGCAATGGCCCCAAGTGCGCGATTGAGAAGAAAGCGTACCCGCCCGGGCAGTTCGGCGATTCAACCCAGCGCCGCCGGCGCATCAGCGACTACGGCATGCAGCTTCGCGAGAAGCAGCGGTTGCGGGCCATCTACGGGGTGCTCGAAAAGCCTTTCCGCAAGTACGTGATGGAGGCTGAGCGGATGGAGGGCGTCGCGGGCGAAAATCTGCTCAAGCTGCTTGAGAGTCGCCTCGACAGCGTGCTTGTGCGCGCTTCCCTGGCATCCAGCCGCGCCGAGGCCCGCCAGCTGATCGCCCACGGTCACGTGACCGTAAACGGCCGGAAGGTCACCATCAAGTCCTTCCGGATGCGGCCGGGTGACGTTGTCGGCGTGCGCGAGAGGAGCCGGGAAATTCAGCCGATTGCCGGTGCTGTGGCGTCGGCCGGAGGCCGCCCCAGTCTCCCGTGGCTGCAGGCGGATCCGGAAAATCGGACCGCCACCATGCTCAGCCTGCCCGAGCGGGCTGACATTGACGTAGACATCGACGAGCAGACCATCATCGAGTTCTACTCTCGGTAAAGTGCTGTCCCGTGTTCGGGACAGGCTTAGGGGAGATGACCGGGCGTCGGCCTGTGCGATTTTTGGCCGCCGCCATGCTTTTCCGGTCTGCCGCCAGGACATTCGCCCAAGGGAGCGCAGAGAATGATAGGGGAACTTGACCCCAAGATCACCGCAATGGCACTGGACCCGAAGTACGGGAAGTTTGCCATCGAACCGCTGGAGCGCGGTTTCGGGCACACGCTGGGGAACGCGTTCCGCAGGGTTCTGCTGGCCCATATTCCGGGCGCGGCAGTAACTGATGTGCGCATCGAGGGAGCGCTGCATGAGTTCACGACGCTCCCGGGTGTTGTCGAAGACGTGATGGAACTGGTCCTGAACCTGAAAGAACTGGCCATTAAGGTCTCGCCACTACCGTCGGACGAGGAACATGAGGAGCGTATCTGCCGCATTTCGGCGTCGGGAGAGACCGAGGTTCTGGGCGCGGATGTGGTGACCCCTGCGGGTGTGGAGATCCTAAATCCCGAAATCCACATCGCCTCGCTCAGCGATGCGGACGCGCGGCTGGAAATCGAGTTCTGGGTGGAGATCGGCACGGGCTACGAGCCTACGGAGGAGCGCACTCGGCCGCGACGCGGCAGCGACATCATCCCCGTTGATGCGTTGTACGCTCCGATCAAGCGCGCGACGTACGCCGTTGAGCCTACCCGTCTGGGGCACCGGACCGACCTGGATCGGCTTGTCCTGGAACTTTTCGGAAACGGCACTGTCTTGCCCGAGGATGCATTGAAAATCGCCGCGAAGATCATGCAGGGGTACATCGCGATCTTCCTGGGCGACGTCGAAGAGGACCACGCCCTGACTGAAGCAGCTGCAGAAACTGCCGACGAGGGCAACAAGTGGCTCGAGACGCCGATTGAGGACGTGGATTTCAGCGTCCGGACCTTCAACTGCCTGAAGAAGGAAAGCATCAACACCCTGGGCGAGCTTGTCCGCAAGTCTCCGGAGGACCTGCTGGGTATCCGGAACTTCGGGAAGCGCTCGCTCGAGGAAGCCATCGAAAAGCTTGCACAGTTCGGCCTGTCCCTGGCCGAGCCCAGCGAAGACAGGGGCTAAAACCGGTTCTGACCCGGGCCTTTGGCGGCGTGGTGCGCGGCCTGGCCCCGGAGATGCGAAGGAGACGGCAATGCGACACCGCAAAGACCATAAGCGCATGGGCAGGGCAGCCGACCAGCGGATCGCCCTCCTGCGCAGCCAAACGGGCTCTTTGTTCCGGCACAACCGGATCAAGACCACCGTCACCAAGGCCCACGAGACCAGCCGTTTCGCAGAAAGGCTTATCACGCTGGCGAAGCGCGGCGACCTCGCAGCACGCCGTCGGGTGCTGCAGGAGCTTCCGCAGCCGGATGTAGTGGCCCACCTGTTTTCTCAGATCGCCCCGCGCTATGCGGATCGTTCCGGTGGGTTTACACGGATCACGCGGGCCGGACAGCGCCAGGGCGATGGCTCCGAGATGGCCATTCTTGAGCTGACGGACTAGGAGCAGACGCGCTGGACCGCACACACCTTGACAGACAGGTGAGCGCCGACGCGGGCGCACGAAAGCCCGTCCATGCGACACTTCAAGCTCGTCGTGCAGTACGATGGGACCGGCTATGCGGGCTTCCAGAGACAGCCTGACCGGCCCACGGTGCAGGGTGAGATCGAGAAAGCGCTGGAAGGCATACTGGGCGAGCCGTCCCGAATAGTAGGGGCGGGGCGCACCGATGCCGGGGTCCACGCAACCGGGCAGGTGATCCGAGTCTCCACGGACAAGCCGATCCCCTGTGAGCGGCTTGTGGAGGCGTTGAACGACTCGTTGCCGCGCGCCATCTGCGTCAGCGGTGGCCAGGAGGTCGGCGAGGAGTTCCATCCGCAGTACAGTGCGATCGCGAAGACCTACTCGTACCAGATCATGAACCGCAACGCGCGCTCACCTTTCCTGGAATTGTGGGCGTGGCACATCCGCCAACGGCTGGATGTGGACGCCATGCAGCAGGCGGGGGATGTGCTGGTGGGGGAGCACGATTTTGCAGCTTTCGCGGCCTCGGGTGGGTCGGCCTGCAGCACAGTTCGGACGGTGACAGAACTGAGTTGTCGGCGCCTGGATGAGGGCCTTGTGCAGATCAGGATCACCGGGAACGGGTTCCTTTACATGATGGTTCGCAATGTGGTGGGGACGCTGGTGGAAGTGGGGTTGGGGCGTCGCTCCGCGGAGAGTATGCCTGCGGTGCTGGCGTCGCGGGACAGGGGTCTTGCCGGCGCAACGGCCCCAGCTCACGGCCTGTGTCTGTGCGAGGTCATCTACGAGTAAATGCCGATGCCCCGCCGTTCACAGACTGCAGTGGAAGCGCCGGGTTCGCATATTCGGAGGTCAGTGATGGATAACCAGAAGACCAAGTCGATGAAAGCCGAGGACGCCCAGGCAGACTGGTGGCATGTGGATGCCGACGGTCAGGTTCTCGGTCGGTTGGCCGCCAAGGTTGCGGCTATTTTGCGCGGGAAGCATAAGCCGACTTACACCCCGCACACTGCCTGCGGCGACTTTGTGGTGGTCACTAACGCCAGCAAGGTCGTCCTGACGGGACGGAAAGCGGCGCAGAAGAAGCGCTACAGCCACTCGGGCTACCCGGGGCATCTGAAAGAAGAGTCCTATGAGCACTTCCTCGCCCGGGCCCCCGAGAAGGTGGTCCTGAAAGCCATTGCGGGGATGCTCCCGCACAACGCGTTGGGCCGCAAGCTCATCGGTCGCGTGAAGGTGTACGCCGGCTCTGAGCACCGCCACGACGCGCAGCAGCCCAAGCCGCTGGAGATCTAACTGCGGCTCGCCGTCTATCCAAACAACTACTCTCAGCCCCATAAGTCGAGGGAGGCGCTGATCTTGGAGCAGGACAGGTTCTACGGCACCGGCAAGCGGAAGGATGCAGTTGCGCGCGTTTGGGTGGCTCGCGGCACCGGAGAATTCACCATCAACGGGCAGCCTTACGCTGAGTACCTGCACCGCGTGCAGCTTGAGCAGATCGTTCTGCAGCCCCTGCAGCTGATCGACGGTGTCGACAAGTACGATGTGCGGGCTTTCGTGAAGGGCGGGGGCATCAGCGGACAGGCTGGCGCAGTCCGTCACGGCATCGCCAAGGCTTTAGTAGCGGAGGATGAAAGCCGGCGCACCCTTCTTGGCGCTGCCGGGCTGCTCACTCGTGACCCGCGCGTCAAGGAGCGCAAGCACGCCGGGTTCCGCCGGGCCCGCCGCGCGAAGCAGTTCTCCAAGCGGTAAGGCACTTCCGTCCTTCGCAAGGGTTTGATCGAGCCGGCCTTGCTCCCCGGGGGAGCGGCCGGCTCGTGTCGTCTGCCCGTCGACCCAGGAAGCCCTGAAGTCGGGGGCCGGGAAACATATCCGGACCTGCGAATGTCCAACAGGTAAGGGTGTTGGCGTGCAAGGCAGTGCGCGCGGCCCTGACATGGCTTTATGATGCGTCTCCTCGAAGCACCGTCCCGGTAGGCCGGGAGGTTCTACTCAAGGTGGAAAGATTCATGGCGGTTGTAATGTCCCGCTGGGCCGCCGTTCTCATTCTCGGGTTCGTCGTGGTTTCGTATTGCGCCCCGGCAGTGGCGGCCGGCGGCGAGCGCGACGGCCATCTCCTGGAGCTTGCGGTCGCCTATGGAGACAGCCATCTGGACTTCGCGTCTAACCTCGTCCTGACTGAGAGAGGGTACGCGGATATCCCCGAATACAGCCTTCCTTACGCCATCGCGCTGCTCGAGCTTGGCCTCAGCAACTCTCGGGCGAAGGCGGTGCTGCAGGCATGCATTGCGACCCAGGACGTTGACCCAAAATCGCCCACTGTGGGCCAGTTCAGGGATACCACGGCCTCGACTGAGTATTCCCCTTCTGCGACTGCGATCGCGGCAGTCCTGCTGTCCCGTGCGATCAGCGCGCATGGGGACAAGCTGGGAGATGATTTCCGGGCCACGGTTCGCGCATCCGTGGAATTGTGTGCCCGCGCACTTGCAGCGCTCTTGAGGCAGACGAAAGATGAAGACGAGTCCCTGGCATTGCACGCAGCCGCGGCACGGACGGGGATTGCGCTTGGAGATCCTGCCCCCACCGAGGCCGCAGTGGCGATGGTCCGCAGATGGCTGGCGGAGATCGCGCGTGGCGGACGAACCTGGGGGCCGTCGCCGCGTGCCGACGCTCTGCGGCTGCTCTACCTGCAGTGGCTGTGGGACGCGTGCAGTCCTGAAGCCCGTGCGCCGGTGGACGAACTCTTGCGACTGTGCCTCCTGGATTTTGCGCAGCGGGTGCCCCCGGGCGCCGGCATCCCGGCCGGGGCCGTCTTCCGCGCAACCCCCGAGGATTACACAGCCACTCCGGGCTTTGCCGCGAGCCTGATCTACCGCGATCTTGCTGGTCCCCTGCCCGAACGAGTCACACCTTTCGCAGCGACGTTGGCACTGAGCAGCTATGTGCCGCCGGCGGATCTTGTTTCCAGGCCGGAACCGGCATTTCAGCCCTACCAGCTGACCACTCGTGCCCAGCGCGAGTTGGTGCCGGATCAGACAGACACCTACATTGCCCCGCAATTCACGCTGGGGAGTATGAGCGGCTGGTGTCTGCCGGGGACACTGCCAGTGATGGCGACGTTCGCGGCGGCGCAAAGGCGGCCCACTGCCCGGTTCCAGGTCCACGGCACTCCCGCGCACGTCAGCTCGTTGCAGTTCGGGAACCTTGTGATCTGCTCGCTGAACTTCGACCGGATGGGAGTGGGCCAGAGGCTGCAGGCTTACGTGCGTGGTGCGCTGGGAAGCGTGCATGACATCGAAGAAGTTTTCACCATGGGCCAGATGTGGAATGGAGAGCCGATTGCGATCGGCGCCCGGGCGACGGTTGTGGTCAAGCGCGCCGGGGTGTACATGGCGATCACCTTGCTGGATGGGGGCACCGCCGACAGCGAAGCGGGTTCCCGCCGCAAACCGGGGGTCCTGGAATGGGATGGGGTGGGTGAGAACGCGGAGCTCACCCTGACGGTGTACGCGCGGCAGGAGGAATACCGGCTGCGGCGGCCTGCCGACGACCTGAAGGCCGGCATGGTGGTGCAAGTGTGGGACGCCGCGCAGTTCCCCTCCAGTGCGGACGTGGACAACTGGCTGGCGCGCTCGAAAATCAACCAGCGCGAGAACTCGACAACCGAGCGAACCTACCAGCCGCGGGAGACCCACCCGATTCTTGATCGGAACAAACCCCAGCCCAAGGGGAAAAGTGTTTCGCGGACGGTCTCACTGCACACCATCGAGTACTCGTACTTGAGGGGCAGAGGGGACACTTTTGTGCTGGTTGAGGACATTCGCAATGAGCGGGTGCTGAGCCGGACTGCGAACGGGGTGGCAATCGGCGGCCAGCAGTGGTGGCTCACCCCGGCGTTCAGTCTGATGCCCGGCCAGAATGTGGCCGAAGCGCTGGCGCCTCTAACTTCTCCACAGGCCCCGGTTGAGCCAACGGGTGGGGAACCGGTGGGGCAACCCGCGGAACCAGCGGAAACCCCGTCGGAGTAGGTATTCGGTGGAGACCATAACGCCCGGCCCTGTCCTCTCGGACAGCGGCCGGGCGTTTCCGATTGCGCATAGATGTGGCCTATCAGGGGAAGGGTGGCGGTGGCGGCAGGCCGTCACTGCCGGGAGTGGGGGGAGTGGGCGGCATGACCACGCTCCCGCCTCCACCCAGTGGCGGTGGGGGAGGCAGGTCCGGGGTGGTGCTCCCGCCGTTCCCACTGCCGTTGCCATTATTGTCACCATTACCCGAGGGCACGGCGCTATCCGAGCCGCATCCGGCGACGGCTACGATCAGGGCGATGAGGCCCACTGCGAGCAGCCACTTCGTCACTCGCACTTCCTCCTGTTCACGTGCCGGTATCGGTAGGAACATTGACCCCGCCTGTTCCTGTCTCGAGTATACATGCCCCACGGCGCCTGTGCAACGGTTCGCGAGCTGCTACAGTAGCTCATCCACGTTGTCACGGACTTTGCGGATTGCCGCGAGGATCAGGTCCATGTCGCTGGTGTCGCCAAGGAACACCGAGTGGCCCAGTGAGCAGCCCTCTTCGGCCAGGACACGGTCTGCCACGGGCGTCTCAACGGTCGAGTAATCCGGAGGCTCGCAGCCGCTGGGCCAGCAAACAGGGCCGAAGTTGCGGTTGGTGAAGAGCGGGTTCTTCTGGATCGGGTGCAGGTGCCCGCTGCCGATGCTCAGGCCCTCGGCAGCCATTGCCTCGACGAACTTCGCCCGGGAGAGTCCGGCGAACTGGTCGCTCTTGAACTTGAAGTGGTAGAAGTAGCATCCGCGGCGGGTCACCACGTTCTCATCCCACTCGATGGGCTCCACACCGGGGATTTCGCGCAGACCGGCTTCGAGATGCCGGAAGTTGCGCATGCGGGTGAGGTTCTGCTCAGGCAGACGGCTCAGCTGCGCCAGGGCGATGGCGCCCTGCCACTCGGTCATGCGCAGATTGCTGGCGACGATGTGGTGTTCGTAGAAGGGCCGCCCGGCGATGCGCCCGATGTGGTGGTAGCTGAAGGCCTTGGCGGCGAGCTCCTCGTCATTGGTGAGGACAATGCCGCCCTCACCGGCTGTGAGGTTCTTGCCGGCCTGCAGGCTGAAGGTGCCGAACTGACCGAAAGTGCCGCAGCCCTTGCCCTTCCACTGGCTGCCATGGGCATGTGCGCAGTCCTCGATCACGAACAGGCCATGCTTAGCGGCGATGTCCATAATGCGGTCCATATTGCATGGATAGCCGCCATAGTGGACCGGGATGATGCCGGCAGTGCGCGGAGTGATCGCCGCCTCGATGGCATCGGGGTCAATCTGGTAGGTTTCGGGCTCGATGTCCACGACGATGGGAATCGCGTTGACGAGGATGACTGCGGTGGCGGTGGCGACGAAGGTGGATGCGGGGCAGATCACCTCATCACCCGGCTTGATGCCGACGGCTTTGAGGGCGAGCTCGATGGCCTGGGTACCGTTGGTGCAGGCGACCCCAAACCTGGCGCCCTGATACTCGGCGAAGGCAGCTTCGAAGCGCCCCACCTGAGATTCCGCGCTATCCTGATATGCGCCGCGCCACCACTTTCCCGACTCCAGCACGCTGGTGAGCGCCTGGCGCTCTTCATCGCCGTAGATCGGCCACTGTTTCCCTATGGGCCGGTCGATAGTCTTCGGTCCGCCATTGATCGCGAGGTTCGGCATGAAAGGAGGCACCTGCCTGGTTGCGGATTGTGAACGTCGATGGATTGTTCGTCGGAGGCGTTCCGGGACCTTCATGGGGTGGAAGAGTTGCTTTTCGATGAAGAAGGATCGATGCGAGCCGACGGGGTAACTGCCCCCGGTGCTTCATCCGGTGGGCCTCCAATAACCGATCAAAGCGTCCGTTGGTCGTTTGCAGACACCGCCACCGGCACCGCGAGAGCGTATCCCCACCACCCATGCACGTGCACTGCGTCTGCGATGCTTGCGACGGCGTTCCGCCAGCCCCTGGGGGGCCGCAGGGATTGCGTCAAGGGCGCCGACAACACTGGCCTCGGGCATGATGGGCCCGTTTACCCGATTGCGCATATCCCGATCCGGGCCAATCCGCAGCTGGAAGACCGCCGGCAGTTCGTCAGTGTGATTTGGCATCGGTGCCCAGTGGCTCCCGGGTTGCGAGCACCGACGAACGGAAGAAGACCGGAGCAGACTCGAGTGCCACTGAATCGATGCCCAGGCCTTCTATTGCTTCCCCCGTGGGTGCTCCGTCGACCAGGATCCCTTGTTCTGTTCCAGCATGCGGGTGGCTCCCATCTGGCGCAGTTCGCGAGCAAGCTCTCTTCCGAGGTCTTCCGGCGCATCGAGGCCGCCTGTCACGCAAGCACGGCAGCAGTCTCTGCCGTCAGGTTCGAGAATCACGCCCCGAACCTGGCACATACCGGCGTCCACTCGGGCGAGTACTCCGACTGGCTGACGGCATCCTCCCCCAAGCGCAGCGAGAGCGGCGCGCTCCACAAGGGCACAGACCCTTGCGGTCCGGCAGTCAATCGCTGAGAGCGCGGAGATCGTCCTGGTATCGTCGGCTCGCGCCTCGACTGCCAGGATGCCCTGCCCGGCGGCGGGTAAGGAGATCTCCAGCGGCAGCCACTGAGTAATCCTGTCGGCCATGCCCAGTCTGAGGAGGCCCGCACCTGCAAGGACAATGGCATCCAGGCCTTCGCTCTCCAGCCTGCGCAGTCTGGTATCTATGTTGCCGCGAAGCGGGTGGAAGCGCAGGTCGGGCCGGTAGTGGGCAAGTTGCGCCATGCGCCGGGGGCTGGATGTGCCGATCACCGCGCCCTCGGGAAGGGCATCGATCCCGTCTGCATCTCTGCAGACCAGCACATCACGGGGGTCGGCGCGTTCCGGCATGGCAGCCAGTGTGAGGCCGGAAGGCATTTCGGTGGGCAGGTCCTTGAGACTGTGGACGGCGAAATCGGCGCGCCCGTCGAGCAGCGCCTCTTCGACCTCCTTCGCGAACAGGCCCACGCCGCCGGCTTCGGACAGTGATCCATCGGAGATTTTATCGCCCGTGGTCTTCACGACCAGGAGTTCTATCTGCAGATGGGGAGCATGTTGGCTCAACTGCTCCGCCACAAGCTGCGACTGCGCCAGCGCGAGTTTGCTCCCGCGCGTGGCGAGCACAAGGCGATCAGGCATAGCCCCCATCCTTCACGACCGCAAACGCTTCGCCAGCCGCGGCGATGGTCTTCTCCAAATCCTCTTCGTCGTGGGCTGTTGAGATGAACGCCGCTTCGCAGTATGAGGGCGCGAAATACACGCCTCGCTCCAGCATCGCGTGGAAGAAGGCGGCGTACGCAGTGGCACTTGCACAGGCGATGTCATCCGCGCTTGTTACAGGTCGGTGTGAGAAGAACGCGGTCATCATTGAGCCGACCCGGTTACAGGTGATCTTGACGCCGGCTCTCGCCGCGGCGGAGCTGATGCCTGCCTCAAGAGTGGCGGCTTTTCGCTCCAGCAGCTCATACACGCCAGGCTCGCGCAGGGCCTCCAGGGTGGCGATCCCGGCCGCCATGGCTACAGGGTTTCCTGCGAGAGTGCCCGCCTGCACAGCCGGTCCCAGGGGAGATACGTACTGCATGATGTCATGCCTTCCGCCGTATGCCCCGACCGGGAAACCTCCTCCGATAATCTTCCCCAGGGTGGTCATATCGGGAGTTACCCCGTACCGTTCCTGTGCACCTCCCCGGGCGACCCGGAAACCGGTGATGACTTCGTCGAAGATAAGGAGTATCCCCGCGGCAGCGGTTATCTCGCGTAGGCCCTGCAGGAAACCTTCCGCCGGCGGCACGACGCCCATGTTGCCGGCCACCGGCTCGACGATCACGGCCGCAATCTGGTCCGGGTGATCGGAGACCAGCGCCCGCACGGAGTCGAGATCGCCGAACCGAGCGACGAGAGTCTCCCGCGCATAGCCGGCAGGTACGCCGGCGCTGTCGGGAACGCCGTACTGGAGGCCGGTTGAGCCGGCTTTGACGAGGAGCCCATCGGCGTGACCGTGCCAACAGCCGTCGAACTTGATCACTTTGTCTCGACCAGTGAAGGCGCGCGCCACCCGGATAGCGCTCATCGTCGCCTCCGTGCCGGAGTTGACCATGCGGACGAGTTCGAGAGATGGCATGGCTTCCTGAAGCAGTTCGGCCATACGGACCTCGGCGGATGTCGGGGCGCCGAAGCTGGCGCCCTTTGAGATTGCCTCGGTCGCCGCAGCGACCACCCGGGGATCTGCATGGCCGAGGATGAGTGGTCCCCACGACATCACCCAATCCACGTACTCATTACCGTCTACATCCCATAGCCGGCCGCCCTTGCCGTGGCTGATGAATCGAGGGGTTCCGCCCACCGATCGGAACGCTCGGACCGGAGAGTTTACGCCTCCGGGCAACCGTCTCTGGGCCTCTTCGAACAGGACTGCGGACTTACTCGTGTTCATCTCGCTCGCTCTCCGGTCTTCGATATACAGGACTGGTCTTCTTCAACTCGCGCACGGTACTCAGCAGCAGGAACTCGGAAAGGCCGGACTGCTGCGCAAGCCGACGTATGACCTGATGCACGGTGTCGACATCAGGGCCATGGATCATGGTGTATAAGGTGTAGGGGAAGCCCTCGAAGGCCGGGCGGAGATAACAGTGGCTCACGTGACTGTCGCCGGCGAACAGCCGGCCGACCTCATCCTGGCGCGCGAGTGGCACTTTCCACACGACCATGACATTCCCCGCGATCCCCGCCTGACGATGTCTCAGTCGGGGCCCCAGCCTGCGGATAACCCCTTCATCGCGGAGACGCCGCATCCTGCACAGAAACTCATCCTCAGACATCCCGGTGTCGCCTGCCATTTCCTGAAATGGACGCTCGGTCAGCGGGATGCCCTGCTGCAGACGCTCGATCACGAGCCAGTCGGCCGGGTCAATCATGACGCCATCTCGTCTGCGCGGAAAGCGACCCGAATCTTGTAGACCCTCTCAGCTGGAAGATTATGAATGGGCCCACACTCCGCGCGGTCGGCGATTGTGGCCAGTTTCTCGTTGATCTCTTCCTCCGAGGGGGCAATCAGTGTGAACCACATGTTGTACTCATGGTCGCGCAGGTAGTTGTGGGTCACTTCCGGCATTTCGGCAAGCAAGGCGGCGACTTCGTCCACGCGTTCCGGAGGGACTCTCACACAGGCGAGGGTACTATGATAGCCCAGGCTGCGCGGATCTAGGAAGGCAGACAACTCACGGATGATGCCCTCCCGTTGTAACCGGTCAAAGGCATCGATCACTTCCCTCTCGGAAGCACCCAGTTGCTCGGCCAGCGCCTTGAAGGGGCGCGTGACCAGGGGCAGGCCTTCCTGCGCTGCTTCCAGTAGACGGGCATCGAAACTATCCACCGGCGGCACCCCTCCGTCCGGGCGATCTATACAGACACCAGGGGTCCTCGGCCATGTAGTCGCCCGCCGAGTAGTAGTATGCGCGTGCCCGGCACCCACCGCAGATCGTCTCGGCGTCGCAATCCTGGCAGCGCCCGGACGGTTTCTCTGTCCGCAACCGGCTGAAGACGGGACTGGTGGCCCAGATTTCTGAGAATGGTGTTTCGCGAACATTGCCCACTTTGAGCGGCAGGTATGGGCAGGGCTGTACGTCGCCGTTGGGGATGATGACGCAATACGCCGTCCCAGCCAGGCACCCTTTGGTGTAGCGCATGGGAATGCCCTTGCGTCTTGCGATGCGCATGAACTGCGGAGCGCAGGTGGGCTTGAGCTCGATCTCAACCTCGCGCTGCTTGTCGAGGATGCAGCTGAGAAGGCGCTCGTACTCGCGCGCTTTGAGGCTCTCCGCCTCGATGTCCTCGCCCCGGCCGGTGGGCACAAGGAAGAAGATATGGTGCCCCACCGCGCCGAGTTCCCCGGCGAGATCGGTCATTTGCGTGATGATCTGTGCATTGCGCTCGGTGACGGTGGTGTGGATTTGGAAGGGGAGGCCGCCCTCCAGACAGTGTTTCATGCCCTGCACAGAGGCTTCCCACGCCCCGGGCATGCAGCGCCATTCATCATGTATGTCGGGATCGATGTGATCGAGGCTGATACCGACGCGCGCCAGTCCGGCAGCTTTGAGCCTGGCGACGACTGCAGGAGTGATGAGCGTGCCATTGGTCCCAAGGACCACCCTCAGGCCCTGCTCCGTGCCATGGCGGCACAGATCGTAGATGTCCTCGCGCATGAGCGGCTCGCCGCCGCTGAGCACCATGATCTTGAACCCGGCCCGGGCTATCTCTTCCAGCAATTGCCTGCCCTCATCGGTGGTCAGTTCGTCGGGGTCCGGTTCGGCTCCCGCTGCCCGGTAGCAGTGCCTGCAGAACTGGTTGCACTGGCGCGTGGTGTTCCACGATATCAGCATCCGGCCTGCTCCTTGAGCCAGCGAGCAACATCAAGCGCGTGGTATGTGAGAATGATGTGGGCGCCGGCCCGTTTGATCGATGTCAGTATCTCGAGGGCCACTCTGCGCTCGTCGATCCAACCTCGTTCCGCAGCGGCCTTGACCATAGCGAATTCGCCGCTAACATTATACGCGGCGACAGGCACCGGGAATGTGTCCGCGACGGTGCGGATAACGTCCAGGTAGGACAAAGCCGGCTTGACCATGATCAGGTCGGCGCCCTCGTCGATGTCCAGGGCTGCCTCGCGCAGGGCTTCGCGGGCATTGGCAGGGTCCATCTGATATGCGCTGCGGTCACCGAACTGCGGGGCGGAGTCTGCCGCCTCGCGGAACGGTCCGTAGAAGCCGGAAGCGTACTTGACCGCATAGGACAGGATGGCGGTCTGTGTCAGCCCGGCGTCGTCCAGGGCGCTGCGGATGGCGCCGACACGTCCATCCATCATGTCAGAGGGAGCCACGATGTCCGCACCGGACTGAGCGTGGGAGACTGCGACGCGGGAAAGCAAGTCCAGGGTGGCATCATTCAGCAGATTGCCCTGATCATCGAGTTGTCCGCAGTGTCCGTGGCTCGTATACTCACAAAGGCAGACGTCGGTGATGACGCACAGATCGGGCGCAAGTCGCTTGATCTCAGCAACTGCCCGCTGCACCACGCCTGTCTCGGCCCAGGCTTCGCTCCCGAGGTCATCTTTCGCTTCCGGGAGACCAAACAGCAGCACGGCGGGAACTCCCGCTTCCGTGACGCACTCGACGACCCGCCCGAGTTCGTCAACAGACAGGTGATAGTTGCCGGGCATGGAACTGATTTCCTTGCGAACGCCTCGACCGGGCACCACGAACAGGGGCAGGACCAGGTCTGACACCTGCAGCTGTGTCTCTCGGACCAAGGTGCGGATAGCCGGGGTGCGCCTGAGCCGGCGCAAGCGAGTTCGGGGGAACAAAGTGCACCTCCGTATTGCTGAACTAACTGTTGAGACCCATCAGTTCCCGGGCATGCTCCCGCGCGCTGTCGGTGACGCCCTGCCGCAATCGGTCCAGGATGTCAGACTGCAGGAGACGCTGCCAGGCGGCGGCTCGGTCGGATTGCCGGTCAAACTTTGCCAGCACTTCAGGGCGGAGCTCACCCATGAGTTCGGCCAGGTGCCCGTGCTCTTCGCCGACCACGCTCTCAAGCAGAATACGCAAATGTTTGGCGAGGGCCGGCGCGGTGCCGCCTGTGGAGACGGAGATGGACACCGGGCCCCGTTCGATCTGGGCGGAGACATAGAAGTTGCAAAGGGCCGGCTGGTCAACCACGTTCACGAGCAGTCTGCGTCGCCTGCATTCCTCGGAGACAGTGGCATTCAGAGCCGCATCATCCGTGGCCACAATCACCAGGAAGACGTCGTCGAGATCGGGATGACTGTAATCGCGCACGTGCAGCTCGAGGGTTCCGTCACCGGCCAGTTGTCGCACCATCGGGGACGGGTCACGCGCCACCACGCGAACCATGGCTCCGGCTCTGAGCAGCGAGTTGATCTTGCGCTCCGCAATTCGGCCCCCACCAACGACGAGGCATCGTTGGCCGTCGACACGAAGACTTATGGGGAAGCCATGGCTCATGATTCCACATCCGAAGCCGGCTGGGTCCCGCCGGCAAGCGGCGCCTGAGGGGTCTACTGCGGTCACAGACGGGGCCCTGCTGATTCGGAGCCGGCCTGAACGGAAGTGTACTTAGCACTCCTCCAGCCGTCAAGGCGGCCGTTTTGAAGCAACGACACGATGCTCGAGAGCACAAGACGCCATGCGGATCGCTCTGGTTGGAGTGAATCATCAGACGGCAAGTGTGTCCCTGCGTGAGCGGGTCGCGATCGCGCCCGATCAGCTATCACGGTGCCTGAGAACGGCGACAGCCTTTGAGGGGGTCGATGAGGCCCTCATCCTGTGCACCTGCAACCGATCGGAGCTCTATCTTGCATTGTCGAACGGTGTTCCCGGCCCCCGGCCCCAGGACGTTTTCGCACAGATTCACCAGATTGACCCCAGGCTAATCGAGTCAAGCTACTACGTGCGCGAAGACGCTGAGGCCGTTGTGCATATGTTTCGCGTAGCCGCGGGGGTGGACTCGCTGGTCCTGGGTGAGACCGAGATCATCGGTCAGCTTCGGCAGGCCATCCAGAGCGCCCGGAAAGCCGGTACCGCGGGCAGAACCCTCACACGCCTGGGGCAGAAGGCTTTGGCCGCTGGCAAGCGCGCACGCACAGAGACCTCGATCGACCAGGGCTGCATGTCTGTGCCGTCAGTAGCGGCAGAGCTTGCTTTGCAGGTTTTCGACGACCTTTCGGCGCGCGAAATACTGGTGGTGGGAGCCGGCGAAGCGGGGCGACTGGTTGCGCGGCGGATGATCAGCTGCGGGGCGCGGAAGGTTTCCATCACCAGCAGATCGCGGGAGCGCGCTGAGGTTCTCGCGGCTGACCTCGGAGCGCGGCCTGTCGAGTTGAGCGATCTGCCGGATGAGTTGGCGAAAGCCGACGTTGTAATCACTTCCACCAGTGCACCCCATCCACTGATCACCGCAGAGCTCCTCGAACGCAACACGGCCCGCAGGCGGGGGCAACCAATGGTGATTATTGACCTCGCGGTTCCGCGCAACGTCGACCCTGCGGTGCGCGCACTACGGGACCTGTACCTGTATGACCTGGACGATCTGCAGAAGTTCGTGCAGGAGGCTGAACAACAGCGGGTGTGCGAACTGCCTTTGGTCGAGGAGATCACCGCCCAGGAGGCCAGCGACTTCATGGTCTGGCTCAGGTCGCAGGAGGTCAACCCTCTGCTGTTGAGCATACGCGAACAGGCCGAGGCAATCCGCCGAGAAGAGATAGCCCGTCTTCAGCAGACCGTCCCGAACCTCACCCGGAAGACCGACCGAGCGATCCACCTGATGAGCAAGCGGCTTGTCCGGCGACTGCTGGGGCAGCCTTTGGAGCGCATCAGGCAACTCGCCTGTGACGGCCTGTCAGAGCACGATTGCCGGCTGATCGCTGAACTGCTGGACCTCGATTCAGCAACGGGCGGCATGTCTGAGCTTGAGGATGGTCCGGATGAGTGAAGTCCTGCTGCTGGTGATCCCTGCGGCCGGCTACCTCGTCGCCGGTATGCTCCTCAGAATCTCGCGAAAGCGCCCGGCCGCGCGATCACCTGGGTGGGCGCGAGTGCTGGTGTGGACCAGTGCAGCCATTCACGCAACGCTCATGGTGGTGCGCCACCACTCCCAGCCGGCCGGCACGCTGACCAGTGCGCGGGAGCTGCTCGTGCTGATCTCCTGGCTTGCAGTGTGTGCGTACCTGCTGACCGCGGCTTTCCTGCGCGGTTCCGGGGTTTCAGGTCCGATTCTTTGGGGAGCGGGGCTTGCGCTACTAGCCGGCGCCCTCGCTCTTCCGACGCACCCCGCACCTGTCTCCGATCTCCTGACCAGCCCCTGGCTACTCCTCCACGTTCCATTGATCATCATTGCCTACCTGATGTACGGAATGGCGGGGGCAGCGAGCGTGATGTATCTGGTTGTGAGTGGCACGCTGAAATCCCGCAGACCGTTTGCACTGCCGGGCAGGATGCCCACCCTTGAGTCCCTCGGTCGCTTCTCAGACCAGATGGCCGGCATAGGATTCCCGTTCCTTACCGGGGGACTGATCGCGGGAATGCTCTGGTCGCAGGAAGCGTGGGGAGAGTTGATTCCCGGGTCCCCGAAGCAGGTGATTGCGCTGGCGAGCTGGGCGATCTACGCTACCCACCTGTATGCCCGCCTGGCCAAGAGGAGCGGCAGGCTGTGTGCCTGGCTGCTGGTGGGAGGGTATGTGGTTGTGATCGCAGGCTTGCTGGCGCCCACAGTATCAGGCGGACCTCACCGGTTTGTATGAAGGGCGACCCGACCGTGAAGAACGGCAACATTGGAAAGGTCTTTCTGGTTGGCGCAGGCCCGGGCGACCCTGGCCTGATCACCGTCAAAGGGCAGGCTTGCCTTGCTGACGCCGACGTCGTGCTTCACGACCGGCTGGTCAACCGCCGCTTGCTTGCCATGGCGCGGCCTGACGCTGAGTTGATCTACTGCGGGAAATCGCCGGAAGGCCGCGAGATGCGGCAGGATGAGATCAACCAGATTCTCGTGGACAGGGCGCTGCAGGGCAAGCGGGTCTGTCGTCTGAAAGGCGGGGACCCCTTCGTCTTCGGACGTGGTGGTGAGGAGGCGCTGGCTCTTGCGGAACACAACATTCCTTTCGAGATCGTCCCCGGCGTAACATCCGCTATCGCTGTGCCCGCGTATGCAGGCATACCGGTAACACACCGCGGTATCTCGACAAGCGTCGCCGTAGTGACCGGGCACGAAGATCCCGAAAAGCCTGTAAATCAGGTGGACTGGGTGAAGCTCGCCACTGCGGCCGACACCCTGGTGGTTCTGATGGGAGTGGGCAATTTCGCCTCAATCGCTGACGGTCTGCTCAGGGGCGGACGGGACCCGCAGATGGCCGTTGCGATCATCAGCCGGGGTACACTCCCCGAGCAGACGACGCTGATTACGACCCTGGCTTCAGCGGCGAGGGAAGCGGAGACAGCAGGCATCCGTCCCCCCGCCATCGTCATCATCGGTGATGTCGTCAGACTACGCCCCGAATTGGGCTGGTTCGATGGCCGGCCGCTGTTCGGAAAGACAGGCCTCGTAACCCGCACCGCAGAGCAGGCTGGACAACTGAGCGCCACGCTGGAGGACGCAGGCGCTTCAGTGGTGGAGTTCCCTGTGATACGCATTGCCCCGCCTGAAAGCTGGGCGCCTCTGGACGACGCGCTCTCGCAGATTGAAGGCTTCGACTGGGTTGTCTTTACAAGTGCCAACGGCATCGCGAAGCTCCAGGAACGGCTCGAGACACTGGAATCGGATATCCGGACGCTCAAGGGGCCTCGGATTGCCGTCGTTGGACCCGGCACGGCCTCAGCTGCCCGGGCCGCGGGACTTCGGGTGTCTCTTTGCCCGGAGGAGTATGTGGCCGAGTCCCTGGCAGAGGCACTGATCCATGAGGGGATTGATGGGAAGCGGGTGCTTCTCCTGCAGGCCGCCCAGGCTCGGGTCACTTTGGCTGAGAAACTGGCGGCTGCCGGCGCGGATGTCGTGGGCGTGCCCGTGTACCAGACGCTGCCGGCGTCGCCCGACGACCCTGAGGCTATCGGTATGCTCGCGGACGGTCGCGTGGATTTCGTCACCTTCACAAGCTCCTCGAGCGCCCGCTACTTCGCCATGGCCGTCGGCCCTGAACAGGCTCGCGAACTGTTGTTGAACGTCTGTGTCGCATGCATCGGCCCCATCACGGCCGCTACTGTCCGCGGCCTGGGCGTCGAGCCCGCGGTGGTAGCGGAAGAGCACACCATCCCCGGATTGGTGGCGGGATTGGCTGCTCACTTTGCCCAGGAGACCAGGAGGTCCGCCGAGTGATTGGCTGCACCAAGCTGCTTTGTGGTACCGCAACCGTCTCAGAAGCTCTTCGTCACGGCCGCGACAGTAGCAAGCTTCCGCCACATATGCTGCAGTTCTCTTCAGACTATCGTCCGCTGGTGGTCTGGAACGCCACGAACCGCTGCAATTTGCGCTGCCGCCACTGCTACCTGAGTGCCGAAGACCGCGACTACAGCAACGAGTTGACCCACGCGGAAGCCCTCGCGTTCATCGAAGACATCGCGCAGATGAAGTGTCCGGTGCTCCTGTTTTCGGGTGGGGAGCCGCTGCTGCGTCCCGACCTGTTTGAACTGGCGGCGCACGCGAGCTCCCTGGACCTGCGCCCGGTGCTGTCCAGCAACGGGACGCTCATCACACCCGAGATCGCCGAGAAGCTCGTGGATTCAGGGTTCCGGTACGTCGGCGTCAGCCTGGACGGTCTCGAGGAGACGCATGACGCTTTCAGAGGCCGAAAAGGTGCTTTCCGCGAAGCGATTCAGGGCCTGCAGAATGCAGCCGCCGCAGGTCTGAAGACTGGCGCGCGTTTCACGGTCAATGCGGACAATGTCGCGGACCTGCCGGGGGTTATGAACCTCGTGGCCGAGGCGGGCATTCCGCGCTTTTGCATGTATCATCTTGTGTACGCCGGGCGCGGCTCGAGCATGGTCGCGTGCGACACTGATCTCGAGACGAAGCGCAGAACCATCGAGCTCGTGCTGGAGATGACGCAGAGGTTCGCGGACGGCGGCGTGGAGATCGAGATTCTCACCGTGGATAACCACGCCGATGGGGTGTACATCCGAAACCGGATCGCATCCGAGCAACCGGAAAGGCTGGCTGAGGTGGACCGCCTTCTCGAAATGCACGGTGGCTGCTCCGCCGGTACCAAGATGTCCAACGTCGACCCACAGGGCAACGTGCATCCCTGCCAGTTCTGGGGACACGTTACCCTCGGCAACGTCAGGGAACGGCCTTTCAGTGAGATATGGAAGGACCCGGACAATGAACTCCTGAAAGGCCTGCGCAACAAGCAGGAGCATCTCAAAGGGCGCTGCGGCAGCTGCGGTCGCAAGGCGATCTGCGGAGGTTGCCGGATTCGGGCCGAAGCAGTCACAGGCGACATCTGGGGGGCGGACCCGGCATGCTATCTGACGGATGACGAGATCGCTATCAAAGGTGACACGCCATCGGGGTCATGAGAGTCAATGCCCCGGGTTGACGCCCCGGGTTGACGCCCCGGGTTGACGCCCCGGGTTGAAACCCGGGGCTAGGGGCCTTCGGCCGTGCGTCCTGAGGGACGCAAAGGCCGAGTGTCCCGCCCGACAGGCCGTTGCCGTCCAGCCCCGCAGGGGCGGAAGCCCTTTGCCACCAGCGTAAGCTGGTGGAATCAGGCCCCTCCTTCGAGATTATAAGAGCCCCCGAGGGGGGCGGCAGAAATCCGACCTCCGCCTGCGGGCGCGTCCGTCGACGCCCCGGGTCGGTGCCCCGGGTTGACGCCCCGGGTTGAAACCCGGGGCTAGGGGCCTTCGGCCGGGCGTCCTGAGGGACGCAAAGGCCGAGCGTCCCGCCCGACAGGCCGTTGCCGTCCAGCCCCGCAGGGGCGGAAGCCCTTTGCCACCAGCGTAAGCTGGTGGAATCAGGCCCCTTCTTCGAGATTATAAGAGCCCCCGAAGGGGGCGGCAGAAATCCGACCTCCGCCTGCGGGCGCGTCCGTCGGTGCCCCGGGTTGACGCCCCGGGTTGACGCCCCGGGTTGACGCCCCGGGTTGAAACCCGGGGCTAGGGGCCTTCGGCCGAGCGTCCTGAGGGACGCAAAGGCCGAGCGTCCCGCCCGACAGGCCGTTGCCGTCCAGCCCCGCAGGGGCGGAAGCCCTTTGCCACCAGCGTAAGCTGGTGGAATCAGGCCCCTCCTTCGAGATTATAAGAGCCCCCGAGGGGGGCGGCAGAAATCCGACCTCCGCCTGCGGGCGCGTCCGTCGACGCCCCGGGTCGGTGCCCCGGGTTGACGCCCCGGGTTGAAACCCGGGGCTAGAGGCCTTCGGCCGGGCGTCCTGAGGGACGCAAGGGCCGAGGAGCTTCCCGACCGGGACGGGCGGCCTACGCGTTTGACACCGGCCAGATTCTTCGTATACTGCCTGCGAGTCGTGGCTCTCTCCTTTCACGGCGTCTCAGACCGAGTCTTTGGGAGATACTGTGACTGAACTTTGAAGAAGGTTCTATGCCACAACCCAGGCGTGCTCGTTTTACACGCGTTACTGGTCCTCATGGGCTCGTAGCGCCAATCTCTGACATGGGTGTTGTGAACCGTGACCCGGATGGGAGGAGAGAGCATGTCAAGTGAACTGCGGGACGCGTACGATCGGCATCGTGAGCGTGTGCTTACGCGGGAAGAGTTCCTGGTGAAAGTGGCAAGCATCGCCGGGGGGATCGCGGCGGCATCTGCGATGTCACCTCTGCTCGAAGCGGGCGCCGATGGTGAAGCTGAAGCCCCAAAGGAGGCTAGACCCTTGCACACACAGGACATCGAGTATCCCGGCGAAACGGGTGCGGTCATTGCTTACCTCGCGCGACCCGAGGGCGATGGGAAGTTCCCCGGCGTCATCGTGGTCCATGAGAACCGGGGCCTGAACAGGCATATCAAGGACGTAACGGAGCGTATCGCGCGCGAGGGTTTCCTCGCGGTAGGGCCGGATGCTCTGTCGCCCTTCGGGGGGACGCCCGAAGATGCGGATGAGGCGCGCGAACTCATCGGCAAGCTGGACCCCGAAGCAACACTGAAGAACTTTCTGGCGGCCATCAGGTATCTGAAGGCGCATCCGTCCTTTGAGGGTAAGGTCGGAGTCGTGGGGTTCTGCTGGGGCGGGAGGATGGCTAACCAGATGGCGGTGCATGCGCCGGATCTTGCCGCCGCGGTGCCCTACTACGGGAGCCAGCCTGCGGTTGAGGATGTTCCGAAGATCAAGGCGGCGCTCCTGCTTCACTATGCCGGGCTCGATGAGCGCATCAACAGCGGGATCCCGGCCTTCGAGGCGGCGTTGAAGGCGGCTGGTGTGGAGTACAGGCTGCACATGTACCAGGGCGCCCAGCATGCGTTCAACAATGACAGCAACCCGGAGAGGTACGACGCCGAAGCCGCCCGGCGTGCCTGGCGACGTACCGTGGCTTTCCTGAAAAGGAAGCTGCGGACGTAGGGCGTGGCGGGGTTACTTGCGCATGCAGCACGCTTTGTACTTTCGCCCGCTGCCGCACGGGCAGGGGTCATTGCGTCTGGGCTCGGCTCTGCGGTCGTCCTCCGGGGTGGGTTCCTTCAGGGCAAGCTGCCGGCGCCTGAGTGTTGCCAGTGCCGTGAGGAAGGGCCTGAGGCTCGTGAAGAAGCGGCGGTAACCCTCGCAGAGGTAGTTCAGGCCGGGCTCACCGTCCGGGGTGAGCAGAAAGCGGTCCTTCGGGCACCCTCCATTGCACATTTCCAGCACCGGGCAGTCCCGGCAGTAACGGGGCAATGTGCTCGATTTCGCCCGGCCGAAAGCCCTCTGGGCCGGGCTCTCCAGCAGTTCAACCAGGGGTTGCTCCCGGATGTTGCCGACGAGATGCTCCGGGTCCACGAAATGGTCGCACGAGTAGAAGTCGCCATTGTGTTCGACCACCGGTATGTTTCCGCATTTCCTGCTGAAGATGCAAAGGGCATGATCCTGCCCGAGTGCCGGCCGGACCGCCTCGTCGAAGATCTGGATGCCGACCTTGCCAATATCCTGGCGCTGCCACTCCTCGTGGATCGTGCACAGAAACTCGCCCCAGGCCGCGGGTGGCACTGAGAGCGCGCTGGCGCCGGTCCCGGAATCGGGCTGTCGCACGACCAGGGGCAGGAATGTAAGGTAGCGGGCGCCGATGCTCTTGAGGAACCGGTACACGCGAGTGGGGTGGACGGCGTTGTGGGCGCCGACTACACAGAGGACGTCGCAGTCCACACCATGGCTGCGCAGGAGCTCGTAGCCACGCATGGTGCGCTCCCAGGCGGACTCACCGTCCCGCGTGACGCGGTGCAGATCGTGCAGTTCCCGCGGTCCGTCAATGCTGATGCCCACGGCAAAGTTCTCGTCCGCCAGAAACCGGCACCAGTCCTCATTGAGAAGCGTTCCGTTTGTCTGGATCCCATTTTCAATGCGTCGCCCGGCAGGTGTGTGCCGGCGCTGGATTGCCACGATCCTGCGGAAGTAGTCCAGACCCAGAATGGTCGGTTCGCCCCCGTGCCAGGAAAAGCGGATGACCGGTCCGGGCGAGGCCTCGATGTGCTGGGCGATGTACAATTCCAGCAGATCATCGGGCATTTTCAAAGGCATGTCGCCCGGGAAGAGTTGCTCCTTCTCAAGGTAGTAGCAATAGTGACAAGCGAGGTTGCAGGCCGGGCCAGCCGGCTTTGCGAAGACCTGAAAATCGCGGGATGCGGTGGCCATCAGTCTGTTCCTGGTACAGCCGATTGGAGCGCGGCGATGTCGCGCCGACGCCCTGGGACAGGTTTGCCGAGGCAGGGGACCCATTCTCGGCACTGCGACATATTCGCGCAGGAAGTAAGGCACCTCGCGGCGAAGTCAAAGAGTGAAGTGGATCCACTGACCCCGGAGGCACGACATGCCCGGCGGCTTCCCGGATGAACTGAGCGATGCGGCTTGCACGGTGCACGACTTCAACTCAGGCGAATTGATCGCTTCCGGTCGCATGGACGTCAGGTTCGTGCCGCATAAGGATCGGCTGCGCGTTATGCGGGTGAGATTCACCGGTGAGTTTCGGCCCGATACCCCGGATGACCGGAGCGCACTGGAGCAGTCGATGATTGTGGGCTTCGCGACTGGCTCCCCGGCCCACAAGATCGAGGTTGAGCAGGCGGGCCGGACCTGGGTGCTGGTGGTCAAATTCGAGGCCACAGGTGGAGCGTTCGCGTTCACCGGGCGCGCCGACCCGAAACCCAAGCTGTGAGATTTGAGAGGAAGACCCCGTCCCTTCCCAGAGTCACTGGGGAGGCGAACGAGATCACTCCCCGGCCAGTTCCCAGACCCGCGTCGCGTTCTCGCTGACCTTCTGGAATGCCTCGATATACTGCCGCATCAGGTCCATGGTGTTCGGCGGGTATACCCCGCCAAGGTAGGAGTGGGCGTCAATAAACTCCACCGTGTTCGTATATTCGTCCCCGTCGTAGTACACATCGCCGCGGCCGAAGGGACAGGTCCAGGGGCAGCCCTTGCCGTAGCCGACTCGGTCCTTGAACACATCCTGCCCGGGCACCGGGCGGGTCTGCCACTGGCCAAGTCCCACGCCCTCGGCAGCCAGGGCTTTCTGTGCCGCGGCTTTCCATTGGGCCGGGGTGACGTCCAGGCCGACCTCTTCCGGCTTGAAGGTGACCACGTAGCTGAAGTAACACGGGTTCGCATAGTCTGGGGTGTACGGGCCCTCGAAACCGGGGATCTGTGCGAGTTCGGACGTGAGGTAGTTCGCGAACTCCCGGCGGATGGCGTTGTACTCGTCCAGACGCTCGAGCTGGGCGAGGATGAAGGCATTGATGAACTCATGCGGACGGTACATCCAGCCGAGCCCGTAGGCGTTGTACTCCCGCTGCTGGTCGGGCAGAACGACTTCGCCGAACTCCCTGAGCCTTGATGCCCGTGCAGTGAAGACTTCGTTGTCGCTGGTCCAAAGGCCGCCTTCGCCGCCGGACAGGTTCTTCGAGCGGTTGCAGCTGAAACAGCCGATGTCTCCGAGTGAGCCTGTTTTCTTCCCCTTGTATTCGGCCCCGTGCGCCTGGCAGGCATCTTCGATAACCACCAGACCATGCTTTTTCGCGATTGCGTTGATCGGGTCCATGTCCGCGACCATGCCGTGGATGTGGACAGGGAGGATCGCACGGGTGTGCTCGGTAATACGCTCTTCAATGAGCGCGGGGTCCATAGTGTAGGTTTTCGGGTCGATGTCCACGAAGATTGGGATTGCGTTGTGGTGCAAGATGGCGGCGGCCGTAGACCAGTAGGTGAAGGCGCTGGTGATAACCTCATCGCCGGGGCCGATACCGGCTCCGGCCACGGCCATGTGGAGCGCAGCGGTGCCGCTGTTGGTGGTGAGCGCGTACTTGGTGCCCACGTAGGCGGCCCATTTCTCCTGGAGTTCCAATGCCTTCGGTGCGGAAGTGCCGTGGAGTTGGTTGCTGTCGAAGACGGCCATCACCGCGTCACGGTCTGCCTGTGTCAGCGGCGGCCAGCTCTTGACCGATCCCGGTGTAACGACCCCTGTGCCGCCATCGAGTGCCAGCTTGGATGCCATGTCTGTGTCCTCCTGAAGCCCTCTGCGCAGATGCGGTTCGGGCTTGCTCGTCGGTTGTGCGTCGGGATATTCGCCGTCGGTGGCCTTGCACCTTCCGGACCGGGCGCGGACGCGTTACCGGGTTGCGGACTTGCCAAGCCGGACAGCGCACATGGAGTGAAGTTCGTTGTCCATGGGCGCCGTGTCTGGTAAACTCTCGCCCGTCCCCATATTTGCGGCTCCGCGGGCGCAGTCAGGAACCCCCATCAGATGTCGGGCAGTACTCTTCTGGCATCACCTGGCGCAGGTCTCGCGCCAAGAAACGCACAACGGCGGCGCCGGCTATAAGAAGGGCAGCCGCTCATTTCAGGCGAATACCGGACCCATACCTGCCCATTACAGGAGGACGATGTTGACACTCCTAGCCATTGCCATTCGAAGCGCCCGCTTGCAGGCCGTCTGTGCGGCGGGCATCGTGCTATTGCTGGCGCTCGCTTGCTCCCCCGTTACTGCCGGGTATATCGAGGACCGCGATGGCACTACGGTCATTCACGTCACCGTATTCGGGTTGCCGGACCCGAGCAACACCGACACTTTCAACCGCGGAGAGGTGGCGGCCGTTCGCGCCTTTCAGGAGCGGTTCCCGGAGATATTCGCGGAACGCTATCGCGAAAAGTACAAGGCTAATCCTGCCAAGTACGGGAACCACAACTGGGACAAGGTTGAGGTCGAGCTTCAGCAGTTCTCCGGCATCAAGGTGGAGGGCGTGGAGAACGACCTGCTGGCCATTGCCGGCGGAATGGCTCCTGACGTGCTGTATCTCAACTTTCGGCGTTCGGACAACTATATCCAGAATCGCTTCCTGTATCCCCTGGACAAGCCTGAGGATAACTACCTCACCAGCATGACCCAGGAGGAGATCGACTTCCGCATCCACCCCAAGCTCATGCCGGTCATTCACCGCAAGGGGCCGGATGGCGAGAAGCACGTCTGGGCGCTGCCATATGGCGGCGCGCTGGGCAAAGTCCTTCTGTTCCGCAAGGACCTCTTCGACGCCAAGGGCATCCCGTATCCCACCGCTGATTGGACCTGGGACGACCTCATTGCAGCCGCGAAGAAGATTACGGACCCGGCCAAGGGCATCGATGGCATGCTTCTGGGACGGGGAAAACACGAAAGCTGGTACTGGGTTACCTTCTTGTGGTCCGCCGGCGGCGAAGTCATGGTATACAACGAGGAGAAGGACGAGTGGCGCTGCACCTTCGACGGCCCGGAGGCAGCGGAAGCGCTGGACTTCTACACGCGCCTGAGCGCTGAAAAGTGGATTGACGCCGAGGGCAAAGTACGCCGGGGATACTCATCCAAGGACGTGGAGAACGCTTACCAGAAGTGGGACCGCGGCCAGATTGGGATGATGTTGTCGTACATCGACGAAAAGGTTTTCGCCACCATCAACCCCGAGGTCACCGGGATGGTGCCGGTGCCGAAGGGCCCCACGGGCAAGCGCGGCGGGGAGCTCAACAGCCGCATGATGTCCCTCTTCAGCGAGATCAAGGACCCGGCGGTCCGTGACGCGGCCTGGGAGTACATGCGCTTTTACGAGAGCGAGGATGCTGTCCGCATAAAGACGCGGATCATGGTGGAGGGAGGCCTTGGGCGCTTCGTGAACCCCAAGTACCTGCGGATGTTCGGGTACCCGGAAGTGGAGCGTCTGGCGCCGAAGGGCTGGAGCGAGACCTTCAATATCGCCATCGCCACCGGTCGCCCCGAGCCGTACGGCCGCAACAGCAACGTGGCCTACGACCTGATGACCTTCCCGATCCAGAAGGCCGAGCAGATGGCGATCAACGATCAGCTTCCCTCGGATAAGAAGGAGCGGCTCAAGGTATTGGGTCAACTGCTCAAGGAGGGCTGCGCCCGGGCGAACGAAGAGATGATCGGCCTGATTACCCCGGCCGAGCGCCTGAAACGCCGCATCTGCGCGACCGTCATGCTTTTGGCTCTTGCGGTCACAATGATCCTGGTGTTCCGCAAGATCCTCCAGGCATTTACACCGGACACGGCGGACATGCAAAAGCGCAAGGGACTGAATCTTGCCCGCTACGGCTGGCCCATGGTCCTGCTTATTCCGGCGGTGGGCACGATCCTGGTCTGGCAGTACGTGCCCGTGCTCAAAGGCTCGCAGATGGCTTTCTACGACTACCGCCTGCTGGGGGACTCGCCCTGGGTGGGGGTGGACAATTTCGGCGACCTGCTGTTCAACCGATATTGGTGGACCGCAGTGTGGAACTCGGTGCGCTACAGTTTCCTGGTGCTGGCGCTGACTTTCCTGCCGCCCATCGTGCTGGCGATCATGCTGCAGGAAGTCCCCCGCGCAACGCTCCTGTTCCGAACCATCTACTATCTGCCGGCTGTCATCAGCGGCCTGGTTACCGTTTTGCTCTGGAAGCAGTTTTATGAACCTTCGGAGACCGGGACGCTGAATGCCGTGGTGATGCACATCCCGGCGATTGTGTACCTGGCCGTGGGGCTGACTATCCTCGCTCTGGCGGTAACCTTCGCCCGCCGCCTGCTGTATCACGATATGCGTGTGGGTGCGGCGTGTTTCGTGGCCGCGGGCCTTCTCCTGCTGGCCACTTGTGTCTCGCTGGCCGCCCCGATTCTGTTCCGATCTGACGAGACGCTGATGCAGAGCATCCTGCTGATTCCCTCGCGCCTGCTCGCGGTGGTGCCGGAGCCGTACCGGTGGCTCAGCAACCCAAAATCCGCGATGCTGTCGTGTGTAATCCCCATGGTCTGGGCAGGGATGGGCCCCGGCTGTCTCATCTACCTTGCGGCTCTCAAGGGCATTCCGGATGAGTACTTCGAAGCGGCGGAGATCGATGGGGGCAATTTCATGGATCGCATCATTCACGTGGTGTTCCCGATCCTGCGCCCGCTGATCACCATCAATTTCGTGGGCGCCTTTATCGCCTCCTGGTACTCCGGCGCCGGGAATATCCTGGTGATGACCGGCGGTGGTGCGGGGACTGAAGTGGTAGACCTGCATATCTGGTTCAAGGCATTCACATTCCTGAAATTCGGCCCCGCCACGGCGATGGCGTGGGTCCTGGGATTCATGCTCATCGGCTTCACGCTGCATCAGCTTCGCATGCTGTCGCGCCTGGAGTTCCGCACTACCGGCGCCAAGGAGTAAGACTGGCCGGAGGATCGGCCTGCCCATCGTTAGCAATCAACCTAGAACGGTCAGAACATACCCATGCCAATCATCTCAAAGATAGACCGCAAGAGCCCCAAGACCCGGCTGCTCATCGGCTTTATCTACATAGTGCTGAGCGCCGGGGCAGTGACGATGCTGTACCCCTTCGGTCTCATGCTCGCGGGGAGCACGAAGAGCGCGGTGGACTTTCCGCACAACGTGATTATCCCCAGGTTCCTGGTGGATGACGAAGCGCTCTACCGCAAGCACATAGAGGGACTGTTCAATGAGTCCCTGGAGCAGATGCTCATCGCCTATGGCGTCCCGGCGACTTCATTTCTCACGCTGGAGATGCCGACGGACGTGAACACCAAGCTGGTCTCTGAGTGGCGGGCGTTCCTGGACGAGGAGAAGCCACCGTTCTACTCGTACGCCGTGGGTTACCTGCACGCTCCGGTCTCCCGCGGGGTGCTGCCAAGCGCACTGCGCCAGTTCAAGGCACAGCTCATAGAGCGCTTCAACGATGACATCACCGAAATGAACCGGGAGCTGGGGACGGAGTTCGTCAACTGGAATGCCTTCTGGATGCTCCCAGAGGACTACACGCTACGGCGCAACAAGCCGGGTAATGGGCCGCTTGATCTGGCCTTCCGCGAGTTCAAGCAGACCCTCCCTGTGGAACAGCGCACCTACTTCAGCATCGAAGGCTTCTATAAGAAGTCCTTCCTCAAGAGCCAGTACACAGACGACATTGAGGCCTACAACAAGGAGCACGGGACGAAGTACGCAAGTTGGGACGAGATTCACCTGAGCAGACGCCTGCCCCAGGGCACGGCAAAGGAGCGCGAGGACTGGGAGACCTTCGTCCGCACGATTCTGAACATGCTCTGGATCAAAGCGGACCCCGAGGCCGAACCTTTCTACCAGCGCTTCTTGCACAGCAAGTACCAGGACATCGCGCACCTGAACCGCAATTACGAGACGAACTATAAGTCCTTCGCGGAGGTGCGGCTGTTTGATGAGCTGCCAACTGAGGGCCTGGTGCTCTCGGACTGGGACGCTTTCGTGCAGGGCTGGAAAGACCCGGATACCGGGCAGGAGCACAAGCTGCCGGTGTCGATGATCTCCGTCCACAGCGTGGACTTCATGTTCCGCGACTACCTGGAGCGCAAGTTCGGGACGCTTGAACGCGCCAATTCCGAATTGGGGCTTCGGGCAGCCTCCTGGCTGGATATCCTGCCCCCGCAGCAGGCTTGGCACCTGGAGGCCTTCCAGGCCATGAAAAGGCCCCTGCGCAAGGAGTTCATGACTCGGAACTTCGTGACCGTGGGCGACTACGTGATCCGTCACGGCCGTGGTATCTTCAATACGGTGGTCTACTGCACGCTGGCGATTCTCGCAGCGCTGATCGTCAACCCGCTAGCTGCCTACGCACTGAGCCGGTACCGACCACCCTGGTCATACAAGGTGCTGCTGTTTCTGATGCTCACCATGGCCTTCCCACCGATGGTGACGCAGATCCCCGTGTTCCTCATGTTGCGCGAGTTCAACCTGCTCAACACTTTCTGGGCACTGCTGCTGCCCGGACTTGCCAACGGTTATATGATCTTCCTGCTCAAGGGGTTCTTCGATTCGCTGCCCCAAGAGCTGTACGAGAGTGCAGCGCTTGACGGCGCGGGCGAGCTGCGCATTTTCTGGCAGATCACTATCCGGCTAAGCCAGCCGATCCTGGCGGTCATCGCCCTGCAGGCCTTTACCCACGCTTACAGCAATTTCATGATGGCACTGCTCATCTGCCAGGACGAGCGCATGTGGACCCTCATGCCATGGCTCTACCAGCTTCAGCAACGTAGCGGTCAGGGCGTGATTTTCGCGTCCCTGCTGATTGCCGCCATCCCGACCTTTGTGATCTTCGCGCTGTGCCAGAATGTGATCATGCGCGGGATCGTGGTGCCGGTGGAAAAATAGGGGACAGGCCGGCCCGGTCTTCCGGAAGCGTTGCGTCCCGGCGCGCGTGTGGCAGACACGTCGGGCCGAAGCGTATTCGTGCCGGTCGTCGGTTTGAGGAACTGCCCGGCGATTCACCAAATGCCTCGCAAGCAGGCGAAAAGCATGCGGGGGGATATACCGCCCGACGCCAATGTGCCTGGTGCGCGATGACGTTCGACGTACGAATTCCGTCGGAGACCAGACAATGACTGAACTACGCTTTGAGCCGTATCGCCTCCCAGCTGCCGAGGTCGGGCCGGAGAATCCGCTGCCCAACTTCCGCTCGCCGCAACACGACTCGAAGATCGACCCCGCTGCCCACAATATCCCGCCGGAAGACCTGGACGGCCTGGGGTATGCCACGGGTTTTCGCGTGCTACCGTGGCGGATGCAGGACGGGTACTCGCGCCGCCGCGAGGTCCGTGAACTGCCCTCTTTCGTGCTGGAGAACGAGGTCCTGAGGGTAAGGGTGCTGCCGGGCGTGGGTGGGAAGGTGGCAGACATTTACCACAAGCCGCTGCAGCGGGAATTGATCTACCGCAATCCTGTGTTCCAGCCAGGAAACCTGGCGCTGCGCAATGCCTGGACCAGCGGCGGGATCGAGTGGAACACCGCGCAGATCGGGCATCATTACCTGGCCTGCTCTCCGGTGCACTGCGCGCGAGTCGATGGCCCCGACGGCAGCCCGGTGCTGCGCATCTACGCCTGGGAGCGGGTGAAGCGGTTCCCGTACCACATCGACCTGCACCTGCCGCCGGACTCGCCCTTTCTGTTCGCTCGGGTGCGTCTCATCAATCCCCACGACCACGAACTGCCCATGTACTGGTGGTCGAACACCGGGATGGTTGAGCTTGAGGGCGGACGGGTCATCGCCCCCGCGGATACCACTTACCACGGAATTACCGTGCACGACTGCCCGGTGATCAAGGGCCTGGACTACAGCTATCCGACCCAGGTTCGCCGAGCGTATGACCTGTTCTTCCGCATCCCGCCGGAGCGCCGCCCATGGGAGATTTACGTGGACCGCGACGGGTGCGGCTATGTTCACACATCCACCGCGCGGCTCAAGGGGCGCAAGTTATTTGCCTGGGGAATGGCTCAGGGCGGACGGCGCTGGAGCGAGTACCTGGCGGTTCCAGGCAAGCCCCACATGGAGATCCAGGCGGGGCTCATGTACACGCAGTCCCACAGCGCCCGGATGCCTGCGAGGACCCAGTGGACCTGGACGGAAGCGATGGGGTACTTCGAGGGCGACGCGACGCGGCTGCATTCCGAGAACTGGCAAGAGGCGTACTCAGAGGGCGAGCGGGTACTCGAAGCCATGCTGCCTGGCGACGAACTTGAACGTCTTGACGCCGAGTTCGCCCGGACTGCGGAGCGAGTGCCGGAAGAAGTGCTGTTCCGGGGTCACGGCTGGGCGGCGTTGGAGCAGTTGCGCGCACAGGCAGCAGGTGATGAGACGGGCATACCACCGGAATTGCCCTTCGATGAAGGCGACCTTGGCCCGGATCAAGAGCCATGGCTTCAGCTTCTGCGGACCGGCACCTTTCCGGCCCGCGACCCGAAGGAAGACCCCGGCCAGTTTCAGATTCAGCCCGAGTGGCAAGCGTTGCTGCGGAAGTCGGTGGACGAGGGGGCGAGTGACCACTGGTTGGGTTGGCTCCATCTGGGCGTCATGGCCATGGAGGCGGGCGACACCGAAGAGGCAAAGGCAGCCTGGGAGACCTCTTTCGAGCGCACCCCAAACGGTTGGGCATTACGCAATCTGTCGGTGATCGAGACCCGCGCCGGTCGAGACGATGCGGCGGCGGAGCTGCTGGCACGAGCGGTGAAGACCGGTCCAGCCGTTCCCGCGCTTGTGGCCGAGTATGTCGCGGTTCTCTCGCGCCGGAAGGATTTTGAGGCCATCGACGCTCTGCTGCGGAGCCTGCCCGAGGAGGTCAGGCAGGCCGAACGGTTGAGACTTGCAGCCGGTTGGGCAGCGCTCCACGCGGGCAGGTTCGGGGAGGTCGAGGAGATTCTGTCGGGCGAATTCGCCACGATCCAGGAGGGCGAACTGACGCTCAGCGAGTTGTGGTTCGGGCTGCAGGAGCGCAAGCTGGCATTGTCCGAAGGGATTGAGATCGACGACGAGCTCAGGGCACGAGTGAGGCGGGACTTCCCACCGCCGTACGCCATCGATTTC
Organism: Armatimonadota bacterium; assembly: GCA_013314775.1. Classification (NCBI taxonomy): domain Bacteria; kingdom Bacillati; phylum Armatimonadota; species Armatimonadota bacterium. The sequence continues at coordinate 47,949 of JABUFB010000012.1, forward strand.
CGTATGTCTGCCGAGGGTGACGATAAGTACATACCACCACAGGCGCAGCGCTGCTCGGGCGCCTGCGGAAGAACTCCAGAGTGAGCCTGGTGTTCGGCCTGGAGGCGATGATGAAAGCCCTCACCTGCGTCTGGTTCTGATGCGGGTTCGGCCTCGAGAACCCGGCACGCTGCGCGCAGGCCGGGGCATGAGACGATTGCCGCCAGAAGAGCGCGTTGAAGAGTGGGGCAGTGGATGAGCGGCCGGACGCTCAGCGCCTTCTCCCGCGGATGGCCGCTGCGATGAGGATGAAGATCACGGCGCCGACTACCGCCACGAACAGGCTCCAGCCGTTGAACCCGGTGAAGCCGGTTGCCCCAAGCTGAGAGAAAACGAAGCCGCCGATGAAGGCGCCGACGATGCCGATGGCGATGTTCGCGAGCAGGCCGGAGCGTGCACCGGTGATCAGGGCGGCGATCCAGCCCGCTGCTCCCCCGAGTATGATCCAGCCCAGGATGCTCATAATCATCCACCTCTCCGCGCATCCCCAGTTCCTGCCCGGCCCGGCGCCTTGGTCAGCACCAGGGCTCACCGCGTGCCATCATGACGGTGGCCAGCAGGTGGTGCATGACTGACAGGGCGCGGATCATGCGCTCTATGCGGCCTTCGTCTTCCGCCTGGCCAAGGAGGGGCTGCAGTTCGGCCAGCGCCCCTCGGATGCCGGCCCCGCAGGCCACCCGCCCGGGAGCATCCAGGTAGGGCTCGGCGAGGAACGTGGCGGCGTCGGGCTGGGTGCCGAACAGGTTGCCGACGATGAACTCGCCGGGCATCTCCAGGTGCCAGGTGTGGTGGAACGCTTCCGCCTTCCACTGGCCGAAGTAGGCCTCCTCGACAGCGATGAAAACTTCCGCCAGCTTGCGGCGGACGTCGGCGCTGTGAGGTCGGTAGTAGACCTCGATGACTTCCTCCAGCACGTCTCTGGCGTCCCTCCCCGGATCGCACATGATTCGTCCGGCGACTGAGCTGTTGACTTCCACGGCCGGGTTCACCATCGGGCCCTGATAGTAGAGGCATGCGCGTGTGCCGTGCGCGTGGTGGTCCTTGAGATGGTTCGCCGCGCGCAACGGGTAGGCGAGGAAGTAGGACAGGCGGTCCTGCCGCGAGCCGTGATAGGACCACAGCCCGCCCGATGTCCCGTACGCGCAGTTCAGACGGGATACATCATCCCAGGAGATGTGCCGGCCGTGGTGGCCCTGATCCATGAAAATGTCGATGTGATCGCTCAGTTCAATGATATGGGCCAGATCATCACCGGCGAGCTTCGGCTGCTGCCCTGTCTCGTCGATCGTGAATGGCGCCCAGCTGATGGGGCAGCTGTAGACGACGACTCCCGGGTGCCGGCTCTTGATGTAGTCGGCGGCACGGGCGTTGATGCGCGCGTTGTAGCCGACAACGCCGTACTGACCGGTACATTCGGGGCACATGCAGTAGCCCAGGTCTGCTGATTCCAGATGCACGGCTCCGAAGTCGTGGCGCTGGAACATGGTGTCGATGATCTTTTCCACGTAGCGCCAGGACTTTTCTTTCGCACCGCACATGGCGTGTGGATGCGGGTTGCCTGTCTGATCCAGTCCGCGCACCGCGGGGTCTTCGCGGATGATGCGGTCGTAGCCCCAGGTCATGAGCCCCAGGGGCAGAGACATGCGAATGCCTCTGCTTTCCGCTGCCCGAAAGATGATGTCGAGCTGCCGGTTGCGCTCTTCGTCGCCGAAGGCACTGACGATGTCCGGCGGGTATTCCCCCGTCGCATACAGCCCGAAAGAGTCCAGGAACTGGTATCCGGCTTCGCTGATGACATCGAGGGTGCGCACGACACCCTCCACGGTGCGATCGTCGCAGTGAGGGGCAGGCCAATTCTGCAGAGGCAGGGCGGAGTTGCGCATGTCATTGATCCAGCAGCCGAAGGCGATACGGTACTGGTATGGGTCGTGCGTGGTCGGGTCGGTCACATTCCCGGGCATGCGCCGGTCCTCCTGGGGTGCGTCGAGCGCTCTGGACTGAACAGTCTGCGTGATATGCGCTGCGACCGGCGCAGATTCCTTCGCGAGTTCGGGCGACGTGGACCGATGCGTGGTATACTCCGTCCTGTCGGGCAGACAGGCAGAAGGGCCGATCCGACTGCTCCCCTTGAGCGCTGGATCGGCCCTTCCGAATCACGTGCTGGCAGGTTCACCTTGTTCGGGCGCTACTTCACTCTTCAGCGACGAATGATTTTGAGCTGAGCCGGGTGACGCCGGCTCCTTCACCATGACCGGGAAGCTACTCGGTTTCGCACTGACCTGGGCCCAATACTCTTTGATCTCCCGCAACCACGCCGAATCGTCATACTGCGGCATCCATATCACAGCCCCTTCTCTCCCCGCGCGCCGGGACACGCCCTATGTCCCCGAAACGCGCCGCCCCTGCATTGCTCTTTCGGTTCCGCCGCCCGCAACAGCCGCGAGGGCAGGAACCGGTAACAGGTCACTGATGGAGCAGGAAGGTGGCAAGAAGCGTGACCTCCTACGATCGGATCGCGTGCTTATGAATGCGCGCCTTCTGCCACTTGATCTTAGGCACACGATGCCCCGCCGTCTGTCGGGGCCGTTGGATCGCCTCACAGCCGGCTTCTTCGATACTGTCGTTCGAGGTGTAAATGATCTCGGCGGACTTTGCGGACCGTACTGCAAATTCATGTTTACCCCATAATCCGCCAATCCAGTCCTGCTTTTTCAGTCTGAATCAGGTTCGAAGTGTAATTTGAGAGTATGACTGTGGCAAATACCAGAACGTTCCAGTCTCGCGGAACTCCCGTTCCCAAAGGGAAAAACCACTTCGGGCCATCTGCACCGTTGAGTATTGAACCGGAAGGCCCGACATGGCGTTCGCTTGGCGTTGTCAGGCAGGAGTGCAGGCGGACGTGGCGAATTGTTAGCAGACCGCCCGACGCCCGGGGCGGCGCAGGTCACTTGCGGGTGTTGGGGAGCGGCGACCTGCAGAGCGGTCTCGCTCTGACTGACAACCACACGAGAACGGGAGACTGTATGATGACTGATGGCTCCAATGCCGGGGGAAACGCCGCGGTGCACAAAGGTGCGAGGCCGATTCGCGTGGGGGTGCTAGGTGTTGGCCGGGGACAGAGTTTCGCTGGGGGAGCTACCGAGACGGTTGGGATGGAACTTGTGGCCCTGTGCGACACCTGGGAAGAGCGGCTCCTGGAGGTGGGCAAGCGTTACGGGGTGGCCACGTACACGGACTATGACCGGTTCCTGGAACATGACATGGACGCGGTGGTCCTCGCGAACTATTTCCACCAGCACGCGCCTTTCGCAATCAAGGCCCTTGCAGCCGGCAAGCACGTGATGAGCGAAACCGCCGCCTGCAAGACCCTCGGCGAGGGAGCGGCTTTGTGCCGGGCGGTTGAAAAGAGCGGGCGCATCTATATGTTCGCAGAGAACTACCCGTATTCCGCGGCGAACCAGGAGCTTCGCAGGCTGTACCGCGCCGGGGAAATCGGCGATGTGCGTTACGCCGAGGGCGAGTACAACCACCCGGGCGAAGAGGACTGGCGGCTGTCTATCTCGCCGGGTGCGAAACACTGGCGAAATTGGCTCCCCTCCACGTACTACTGCTCCCACGCCCTGGCGCCACTCATGTGCATCACCGACACCATGCCGGTGAGTGTCAATGCGCTGGCTATCACCGAAGAGCGCACACAGTCGCCGTATACCGTGAGGGTCTCGGATGTGGGCAGCGTGATCCTGACGCGCATGGACAATGGCGCGGTGTTCCGCATCTGGGGCCTGTCGATGAGCTCCATCCACCGGGTCAAGTATGAGGTGCACGGAGACCGGGGATACATTGCCACCGCCGAGCCTGATCACTGGAGCCATGTGCGCGTCCACCACGAGCCTTGGCTTCGCAGGGCTGAGGATGAGGGTGACAGGACCTATCAGGCCGACTGGCCGGAGCATGGGGATCTTGCGCGGGCAGCAGGGCACGGGGGCGGCGATTTCTGGATGAATTTCCACTTCGCCAACGCCATCCGCTCCGGCGAGCCACCCTATCTCGACGTGTATCGCGGGGTCGCGATGGCTGCGGTGGGAATCCTCGGCTGGCGCTCCTGCCTGGAAGACGGCAAGCCCTTCCAACTACCGGACTTTCGATCCGAAGAGCAGCGCACGGCAGTGGAGGACGACCACTGGTCGCCGTACCCGGAAGACGCCGGACCGGGCCAGCCGCCGCCGTCGATCCGCGGTCTGATCGAACCGTCTTTCGAAGCCCTCGCCCATGCGCGCGAGGTCTGGCAGAAGCACGGCTACGGGGGGCAGTGAATGACTGATCTCGAGCGCTTCAAGGCGGTGGCGCATTTCGAGCAGCCCGACTACGTGCCGATCTTCGGCTTCCCCGGCGCGCCTGGTATGAGTTGGGGCTGCATGCGCCTGACCTATGAGCGGCTTCTCGCCACCGGCATGCCCGACATAGGCGGAAGCTTCCACGGCTGGCAGTACCACAGTCCCGAGGGCTGGATGCGCTACTGGGGCACAACGGGGCCGATCGGGATCGATTTTGGGCTTTCCTGGGGTGCCGAGGGGTTTCGGTCTACGAAGCGCGTGGAGGACGGGTTCGAGATCATCGAGTGCGAGGACGGGTCAGTGACCCGGCAGGTCATCGACAATGACATCACCTACAGCATGCCGGAGTTCGTGCGCTACCCGGTGCGGGACCGTGACTCCTGGGAGCTGTACAAGAAGCGACACACGCCGACGCAGTTCATGTCCAGCGAGGACATGGAAGCTAACTGCCGGCGGTTCGACCAGCGGGATAGGCCGCTGTGCATCGGGGCCGGCGGCGGATACGGGATGGTGCGCGGATTGATGGGCCCGGCGGCGGCCAGCCTGGCCTTCTACGATGACCCGGAACTGGTGCACGACATGGTGGGCTGGCAACTGGAGCAGTTGCGACGCGATGTGTTCCCGCTCATCGAGCGCCTGCGACCGGAGATCGTGGCGATAGGCGAAGACCTGTGCTACAACCACGGGATGCTGCTGTCCCCCACGCAGTTCCATGAGTTCTTCGGCGCTCACTACCAGGCAGTGTGCGACTGCGCCCATGCGAACGGCGCGGACCTTGTTGCGGTTGATACTGACGGAAATGCCATGGAGTTCACCGGCGTCGCGGCCTCATACGGCGTGAATGGCATGTACCCGTATGAGGTGAAAGCGGGCAACGACCTGTTCGCATTGAGGCAGCGACACCCCGACTTCGTTCTGTTTGGATGGCTTGAGAAGGAGAGCGTCAACGAGGGCAATGAAGCCATGATCGAAGCGGAGATCATGAGCAAAGTGCCGCCGCTGCTGGCACGGGGAGGCTACTTCCCCAATGGAGACCACGGCATCCAGCCGCTGGTCACATTTCCGGCCTTGTGCAGGTTCATGACATTGCTGCATGAGGTCTGCAACAATCCCGAGGGCGAGTTCCCGCGGGTGTAATCGCGAGACATACTGTCGCCGCAATTGGCCTCGGACTACTCGGCCTCCCAGGTCAGGGCGGCGTACTGGGCCAGTTCGCTCAAGCGGACTTCCGCTCCGTTGGGCACCGCGTGGAACTCCACCGCTGGTTCGCCCTCCGGGCAGTGCAGTTTCGCGCTTTCGGCCCGCAGGGAGACCCCCGGCAGGCTGAGCCGGATGACCAGGTCCTTCGCCGGAACGCTGTGCTCCTGGGCCTGCTGCTCGAGCTCGGGCAGGTCCGGATGAAGCTCGGCGGCGTAGTTGATGAGATGCAGCGCGATTCGCTTGCCGCTGCGGGTGAGATTGGCGCAGACGAGATCGGCGCCCTGGCCGGAGATCTCAAGGGAGCGACTTTCGGGGAGCAGCGGCTGGAGCAGCCCAAGGATGGCCTCTTCATCCGGGCCGAAGGGTTGGTTCATCGGGGCGACGCTTAGTCCGCGTGCAGCGGAGGTCTTCACCCACCAGCCCTGCTCCAGCATATTCTCGAGTTCGTAGCCCTCCTGGTATGGGTACCAGACACCGGCGCCGTCGGACTCCGCTGCCCCGAAGACCTTGCCTTCTTTGTCTTGGAAGCGGTTGCCCAGCAGGTTCTCGGTGATTTGCTTTTTTTCCTCGTCCCAGACGCCGAAGCGCACATCCTTGAACCACGCGGTGCCACCATGGCCGCGGAAGAGAATGTGCACGTTGGCGCTGCGCATGGGCCGCTCGTCTGCGATGATGGTGCGCGAGAACTGCCAGTCGTGGGTGCCGGTGTCGAAGGTGGCCACCTGGCCCCAGAGATTGGAGCCGTCAGCACGGGTGAAGTCCACATAGAGGGAGTAGTTGCTGTCCCGAGTGCCCGTGACGCCCTCGGACTTCGACCAGCCCTCAATGGCATACTTGACCGGCTCGGTGTGGTTCAGGATTACATTCTGCGAAGCGCCCAGTTGCTTGACCTCGAACAGCTTCTCCAGGGAGTAGTACACCTTGCCCTTGCCCAGGTCGCGTCTAGCGCGAGGCTCATCGGTAGCCGGGGCGATGGCGAACTCGGGGCGGTTTTCGCGGGGCTGCCAGTCAGGGGTAAGAGTGGCGGCGTTGTCGCCGAGAACAAGAGCCTGCCCTCCATCGCGGACGTACTCATTCACGGCGGCGCAGGCTTCGTCGCTGAGCACGCGGCTGTCCAGGAGAACCAGGGCCGGCAGGTCGCCCAAGACTTCAGCGGTCAGGCCCACATCGGAGACGATCCGGTACGGGATGTGGCGCTTCATCAACGCCTGGGTGAAGGCGTACAACTGGGTGCGTGAGGCGCTGCTGAGGAGGTACGACTTCGCGGAGAAGAGCAGGCCGACTTCGGCAATCTCCCGGGCGCCCGTGAGCGCGGGTTGCAGATCTCGCGCGGTGCGGAAGTAGGCTTTGACGAGCTCCTGGTGCTCTTTGAGAAGATTCCCGGTGCCGGGGCCTCCAAGTCCCAGCCAAGAGACCGCGCCTTCGCTGATGATCTCACTGAGTGCCACGCGCACCCGGTCGGCAGCCATGCGTCCGTGGTGGATGGTGCCCTTCTCGTCGGGCAGGAGGTGGTAGGTGACAGACATCGCAACCGGTTCGCGGTCGGGGCGGCGAGAGAGAACATGGGCCAGCTTGAGCCACGGAATCTGGGTGCTGGCGGGAGGGAACGGCCCCCAGGTGGTGCCCTCGATGCACATCAGGTCGAAGTGATCGCCGTATGCCCACTGGTAGGTGCTGCCATTGTCGTGGTGCCAGGTGCCGTCATTGGCGAAAGCGGGGTTGATCTCGCGCGCAGCGCGCTCAAGGCCCTTCAGGAACGCCATGACGCGCTGAATGCGGAACTCCCGCAGGAGCATGCGCACCCGCAGATCACCGGAATTGGAAGCGGCGAGCAGGTCCAGACCTTCGATGGCGTGTTTGGGCGCCCAGTCTGCCCACGCGGCCTTGCAGTGGTCGCAGAAGCAGTTCTCGTAATGGGACGCGAAGTCGATGTGGCAGCCGTCGTAACCGTCGCGGGCCTTCTTGCGGAACTCTTCCTGCGAGCGCTCGATCCACAGGGGGTTATTGATGCAGGCGGTCCAGCCGTACTGCCCGACGGTAGGGAAGAGGGGGTCGAAGGGGCGGGCGAAGGATCCGTCCGCGTGAACCGCCGCCATGGCCTTGATGCGCTCTTCGGGCAGCCAGCGGCTGTCCATGTAGTTCATGGTGAACCAGGTGCGGGTCTTCAGGCCTGCCGCATGGGCCAGTTCCGGGTTGACGCCGGTGACGCAGTTGACGCCGTTTTGCGCCCACATCTCCAGGCCCCCTGCATCCGCCGGAAGGCCCGAGATGAACAGTTCGCGCACCTGCCCGGGACGCCAGAAGGCGGATGGATCGTCCTGGGCAATCGCAGGTGTGAAGACGGTAGTGACTGCAAAGGCTGCGAGCGTTCGTGCAAGCCGGGTTTTCATGGGTGTCTCCCTGCAATCAATGGGGTTCCAGGCGCAACTGGCGATGGGCACACCGGCGAGAGAGCGGTGCTCATGGTGCCTGGAGTGTGACCGCATCCGGGAAGGTGACGGTGAGGTCCAGGTGCAGCCTGTCGTCGGCGAAAACGTCTCTGCCGGGGTCTTCCATGATCGCCGGGAAGCGGATTTCGAAGACCTGCTGCTCCCACTGGCGCAGGTCCTGGATGACCACATCCGCCGCGGCCCGGAACTGGATCGTCATCGCTTGTGGCGTGCCTTTGGCAACCTCGATCTTCGCTCCGTCCCCGCGCCAGAGCTGGAAGCCGCGTGTGCCCTGCTCCTCCGGCAGCGCGACGACCTCGGGGTCGTTGTCGGGCCGTGAGACCACGATCTCCTTCCCTGCGAACAGCGCTACCGGCAGAAGCACCGAGACCTGCACCCCACTGAGCTTCATGTCCGCGCCCATGGCGAGGTCGTAGGTCAAGTTCGCGCCTTGCGGCAGCGTGCGCACTGTCTCGACGAACTTGATGGCTGCACCCGCGGTGGTGTTGGGGATAGGCAAGCTCCCCGAGACTCGCTTCCCGGCGTTGCCCCGGAGGCTGCTTATCTGTCCCGTGGCGCTCTTCTGGGGCGCGTGCTGCCAGTTGGGACCATGAGCGTTGAGTTCTATGGCACCCGCGTCAACGCCGCCCCGGAAGATGGTGATCAGACCCGTGGGATCGAGCTTGAGTGTACATCCCTCTTGCGCGCAAGAGATGCTGGTGGACACGAGAAGCGTCAGGGCCACCAGGCCCGAGAGTATTGCGGACAAGCGGATGCGCTCCATTGGTCTGTCCTCCCGCAGTCACGTTATTTCAGCACGGCCCGGCAGGAATGCCCAGGCACGGAGCGAACTGGAACCAGTGACGACTTCTCGCACTGACGATTTCGTCGGTTCGCGGCTCAAACCCTTGTTGATGCTGGAACGTCTGCCATGCGGCGATGTTCTTACCACAATAAGCGGGCCATCCTGGAAATGCTAACTCATCCAATGAGACAGCCCATCCTGCCGGCCTCGATTCTTCTCGCACTCCTCATATCAGCCGCGGCTCTAGCGCAGGCAGTGGCTCCCTTCGAAAGTCAGGACTGGAGCGTGCCGGCCAGTGAACTCGATGGTCTGGTGCTTTCCGCGCTGCGCGAGAAGGCGATTGAGCCTGCATACCCGTGCTCCGATGAGGTTTTCCTGCGCCGGGCTTACCTGGATGTCATCGGCACCTTGCCCGAGCCTGAGCGGGTGCGCCGGTTCCTGCAGGACGCGTCTCCAGACAAGCGCGCCCGGCTCATTGATGAGCTATTTCAGCGCGAGGAGTTCGCCGACTACTGGTCTCTCAAGTGGGGCGATCTGCTGCGCATCAAGGCGGAGTTCCCGGTGAACCTGTGGCCCAATGCGGTGCAGGCTTACCACCACTGGGTGCGCGAGGCGATCCGCGAGAACCGCCCGTATGACCAGTTCGCGCGGGAGCTGTTGACGTCCAACGGCAGCAACTTCCGGGTGCCGCCGGTGAACTTCATGCGGGCCGTGCAGGGCAGGGAACCTTCGGCACTTGCGGAAGCCGTTGCCCTCACCTTCATGGGTACCCGCCTGGCGACCTGGGATGAAAAGCGGCGGGCGGACATGGCCGCATTCTTTTCGCGGGTCGCGTACAAGAAGACCGGTGAATGGAAGGAAGAGATCGTCACCGTCAGCCTGGATGCAAACACCCCACTGGACGTCGTGTTCCCGGACGGCACGAAAACCACCATCGCGCCGGGGGATGACCCCCGCATTGCCTTTGCAGACTGGCTGACTGCGCCGGACAACCCGTGGTTTGCACGGAATATCGTGAATCGTATCTGGTCATGGCTCATGGGCCGGGGGATTATCCACGAGCCGGACGATATTCGCCCAGACAACCCGCCGTCCAATCCAGAGCTTCTCGCGTACCTGGAGCGAGAGCTGGTCACGTCGGGCTTCGATCTGCAGCACATCTACCGGCTGATCCTGAACTCACGCACATATCAGCAGTCCTCGATCCCGCGCAGTGAGAACCCGCGCGCGCCGGCGCTGTTCGCATACTATCCGGTGCGGCGACTGGGCGCCGAGGTGCTGGTGGACGCCCTCAACTGGATCGGTGGCACGGGCGAGGGGTATGTCAGCCCGATACCGGAACCCTTCACTTTCGTGCCTGAGAGCCAGAGGACCATCGCTCTCTCGGACGGGAGCATCACCAGCCCGTTCCTGGAAATGTTCGGGCGACCCGCGCGAGATACCGGGCTGGAATCCGAGCGGAATCTGCAGCCGTCGGATGCGCAGATGCTGTATCTGCTGAACTCCAGCGACGTGCAACGCTGCATTGCCCGTAGTCCGCGTCTGCGCGCGATCGCCAAGGATGCGGAGGGGAACAGCGCAGAGCTGATCCGAGAGACCTATCTGCTGCTGCTGTCGAGATACCCCACGGCCGGGGAGCAAGCCCTTGCCGAAGAGTACTGGCAGAGCAGTCCGGGCACGGCGGCGACGGACCTGGCGTGGTCATTGATCAACAGCGCGGAGTTTCTCTACCGGCATTGAACCGGGAGAAAGGTGGGGAGCACAGATGTCGAACGAAGGCGGCACGGGGGGGATCAGCAGGCGCGATGCCCTGAAGCGGATGATTCTCGGCGGAGCGGGGCTGGCGCTTCTCGATGGCAGCCTTGCCTTCCTGCTCCCCGGGAAGGCGCATGCGGCCGAGGCAGCCCTGCCAGCGAAGGCCAAGTCGGTGATCCAGATTTGGCTCTGGGGTGGCCCGTCGCACCTGGACACTTTCGACCCCAAGCCGGACGCAGGATATGACTACTGCGGCCCCCTGAACAAGCCCATCGAGACCAATGTGCCCGGGGTATTCATCGGCCAACTGCTGCCCCAGTTAGCTCAGCAGGCGGACAAGTACTCGATTATCCGAAGCATGACCCACGGGAACAACGGGCACGAGACAGCGGCGTATATCGTCCAGACTGGCCACCAGCCGGGGGAGAGACTGGTATATCCGTCTATCGGCGCGCTGGTCTCGAAATTCAAGGGTTACGAACACGGGTACACATCGCTGGTTCCGCCGTATGTGGTGCTCACCACGCCGCAGGGACGCTTCGATGAGGCTGGGTTTCTCGGGCCGCGGTACAAGCCTTTCGCAACTGGCGGCAATCCGGCGGCGGCGCGGTTCGTGGTGGAGGGCGTTGTGGCGGAGGGCATCACCGAAGAGCACCAGCGCAGGCGGCGCTCCCTGCGCGATTCCCTGGATACGCTGGCGCAAGCCATGCCTGATGATCCGCAGCTTGCGGCGCTGGAAGAGGCCCGGGGGAACGCTTACGAAATGATCCTGGGAGATGGCAGCAAGCTGTTCGACCTGTCCCAGGAGGACACCGAACTGCGCAACCGCTACGGGCGCAATACCTTCGGGCAGTCATGCCTCATGGCGCGAAGGCTGGTAGCTGCAGGCGTCCCCTACGTGACCATCAACTACGGCGGCTGGGACACCCACAAACAGCACTTCGAGACCATGCGCTGGAAGCTCCCGGAGATGGACCGGGCGGTTGCAACGCTTCTGCAGGACCTGGCCGAGCGGGGGTTGCTGGACAGCACCATCGTCTGGTGGAGCGGAGAGTTCGGGCGCACCCCCAGGGTCCAGTGGGAAGCGCCCTGGAATGGCGGACGGTCACACCACGGGGCGTGTTTTTCGGCAATGGTTGCGGGAGGCGGGTTCCGCGGCGGCCACGTTGTGGGCGCCTCCGATGCGAAGGGGGAGTATGTGGCGGAGCGGCCGGTGTCCGCACCGGACCTGCTGGGGAGCATGTGCCAGTTACTGGGCATCGATCCCGACGGCCCCTTGCCCAACCCGCGCGGGCTGGACCTGAAGGTTATGCCTCTTAGCGAAAAGCCCAATGAGGGCGCGGGCCGCCTGACGGAGATCATGTAACAGGTGGGCCGCAGAAGCGAACTGTGAGGCGCGAATGAGACGGTCTACTCAAAGCGTACCGATTTCACCCGTCCTGTGTCGGCTTTTGACGCTGGCCTTCGCCGCCTGCACCGGTATCGCCAGTGCCCAGAATTCGCCCCATATCGGTTACGTGTATCCGGCAGGCGGCCAACAGGGGACCGTGCTGCTGGTGACGGTGGGTGGGCAGTTCCTGGCGGGATGCGATGGCGCGTATGTATCTGGAGAGGGCGTTCGGGCTTCGGTAGTCCGGTATGTTCGGCCGCTGAACGACAACGAGCGGGGATATGCCCGAGCCTTCGTGCGCGACCTGGTGAAGCGTCGCTGGGGACCGACGGCGGTGGGTAAGGTGGCCAAGCCGGCTCCTGACGCGGAGATGCTGCCCGATCACCCGTGGCTGTACGGGCTGGATCGCATGACCCCGGGGGAGCTTTCGCTGCTGCGCGCCCGGCTCTCCGATGACAAGAAACAGCCCAACGCGCAGATCGCCGAGCAAGTGCAGGTTGAGGTCAGTATCGACGCCGACGCCCCATTGGGAGACCGGGAACTTCGCCTTGTCACCGCCGGCGGCCTGAGCAACCCCATGTGCTTCCAGGTGGGCAGCTTGCCGGAACTCCGCGAGGGCGAGGACACCGGCGCAGACAGTCCTGACGTGCCCGCGGCTGACCTGCCGGTCCTGATCAACGGCCAGGTGATGCCGGGCGAAGTGGACCGTTTTCGGGTCAACGCGCGCAAGGGGCAGCAACTGGTACTCCGGACGCAGGCCAGGCATCTCGTCCCGTACCTCGCGGATGCTGTGCCGGGCTGGTTCCAGGCGATACTGGCGCTGTACGACCCGCAGGGGAAGCGGGTGGGCTTCGCGGATGACTTTGGCTCGGATCCCGATCCAGTGCTGCGGTACCAGGTGGAGCGGGACGGGACCTACACGGTTGAGATCCGTGACTCCATCTATCGGGGACGCGAGGACTTTGTCTACCGAATCGCCGTGGGAGAGCTGCCCTTCGTCACCCACGTCTTTCCCCTTGGCGGCCGCGAGGGAGAGACGGTTGCAGCGAACCTCGGCGGCTGGAACCTGCCCGTGGCCGAGATCACACTGGACACCAGTCCCGGCCAACATTCTGTGCGCCTGGCGCGCGTTGAGGGCATTCCGGAGCCTGTGGCCTACGCAGTCAATGCAGTGCCCGAGCGCATTGAGCGGGAGCCCAACAATCTCCCAGGGCAGGCCGAAGGGGTTGCGCTACCGGTCATCGTGAACGGCCGCATCGACAAGCCCGGAGACGTGGACAGCTTCGGCTTTGAGGGCCGGGCAGGCGAGGAGATCGTGGCTGAGGTCTTCGCACGGCGGCTTGGGTCGCCTCTAGATGCAGCCCTGCGACTGGTGGGTCCGGGTGGGGATGTGGTCGCCGCCAACGATGACCACGACGACCTTGCGGCCGCGCTCATGGCGCACCAAGCCGATCCATACCTGATGGCAACGCTCCCCGCCGATGGCGCCTATCGCGTGGACGTGCTGGACATTCAACGACAAGGAGGCGAGGCCCACGGCTATCGCCTGCACCTGCGTTTTCCACGGCCGGATTTCGAGCTTCGGGTGACGCCATCGAGCATCAATATGCCTGGGCGACGGGCCGCACAGGTGACCGTCCATGCCTTGCGCAGGGACGGTTTCGCGAGTGAGATCGCGCTCACCCTCAAGGACGCGCCGGACGGATTCACGCTGGTGGGCGGCAAGATAGCTGCGGAGAAGGCCTCTGCGCAGGTGACCGTCAATGCACCACGCGACGCCGGCTTCGGCGTGTTTCCGGTGCAGATTCAGGGCCGTGCGCAGATTGGTGATGACGTGGTCACGCGAACGGCAATTGCGGCGGAGGACATGATGCAGGCCTTCGCATACCGGCATCTCGTGCCCTGTGAGGAACTTCTGGTGGCAGTGACGGGTGCGAGGACAGTGCCGGTGGTGTGGCGGCCGCTTGCGCCGGGGATGTCGGTGGACTTGGGCGAGAACCTGCCTATTCCGCTGGGGGGCACTTCGACCGTGCACATTTATGCGCCGGAGACTCTGCCTGACCAGATACAGTCGCCGCTTGAGACCGTGCGTTTCGACCTGTCCGCGGCTCCGCGAGGTATCACTCTTGTGGGGGCGAGCCCGGTTCCCGGCGGCGTGGATGTAATCATTGAGGCCGATGCGAACGTGGCGCGGTGTGGGGATAGCGGCTACCTGATCCTCGAAGCGCGTCGGGGGGATCGGGGCCAAGGGGCAAGTGGGCAGAGGGCCGGGGTGGACCGTTACGTGTCCCTGGGGGTGCTTCCGGCGATCCCCTGCGAGGTCGTGCGGCCGGAACTGTGAACAGGGCCGCGGGCAGATGGGGTCTGCCACGCGGCCCCTATTGAGGTCATCAGCAACATCAGTACCGCAGAATCGCCGCTGCGGGCGCAGGGGCGGGCATGCGCTCCTGAGGCAGGATATGGATCGTCCCCTTGCTGATCAGGGTCCAAACCGCGGCCAGGTCCAGAAGGTCATCATCTCCCGCCTGCCGCTCATCATGGACATCCAAGCGCTGTTCCATGGGGTCGAAGACGCCCCACTGGTTCGCCCCGTCCTGCAGGAACAGTGTCATTATCCTGCCCTGGTGCGCTGCAGCGAGAATGTCGGCGAGAACGGATGTGGCCCGCTCCGTGCCTGCTACTTTCTGGTAGTTCGCGATGGACTCTTCCTGCGGTCGTTTCAGCGCGGGTTCCACGATCGGCCAGGCCTTTTCCCGTAGCTCGTCGTCACTCAGGTGGTCAGGATTGCCGTCCAGTCCCTGCGGCAGGATATTCGGATAGGCCGATACCTCCGAGTAAAGTGCTCTCGTGTGCTCCACCGCAGCGATGACGAGAGGAGAGCCGGAGGGCAGGAGCGCTCTGGTGAGTGGCTCATCAATCAACTGCAGGTACCGACGCTCCTCATCAAGGCTGTCGTCCTTTCCCGCTCCATGTCCGTGGAAGATGCCCTCGCGCCGCGCTCCGGCAGCGGATGGGTGAAGCTGCAGGTACTGGTCGGCCACCTCGCGCCCGAGCGCGTCCTCGATGCTTCCGGGCATGTCAGGGACCTCGACCGGGCGTGACTCCCGGCGGGTGCAGGACAGCAGCCGCGTCTGCTTCCGACTCAGGGCGAGGATGTAGTAGTGCCCGTCGGCAGCCAGAGCCGGCAGAAGTGGGCGAAGGTGGAAACGCGGCCCGACTTCAACCGTCTGCGCGACATCGATCGGCTGGTGGTAGATCCGGAAGAAGCCGGGTGCTACAAAGACCGCAAGGCTGCCGCCTCGGTAGCGGTCCAAGTTTTCGCCGGACTGGAACTTCCGGGCCTGCTCGAGCAATTGGTCAATTGGTCGCTGCTTCCAACCCATCCCCTCAAGCCGGTCCGCCGCCTCCTGAAGGGCGCTCTTCAAGCGGATCGGGTTGCCGGCCGCTTCCGCGCCGGCCTTGGCAACAGGCACATAGATGGTTACGAACGGCCCCTCATGGTGGTTTGCAAGCTCCTCGATCTGTTCGCGCGAGATCAATGCAATTCCCCTCGCTTTCACCTGCGTGCTTGGAACCAGTTGCGCCTGAACTTCTGTAATGACTATAACGCACCTGCCCCGGTGACAAGTTCGCCGTGGTGTTGCACCAGTCCTTGAATCAGGAAGGACAGCGCCTCGCGGCAGGGAACTGCCCGACATGACCGAATCGGGAGGTAGCATGCAGGACATGGCTTTCACAGATCATGCGTCGGATGCTGACGACGGTTTGCGTGCAGGGGTCGCGCGGGTGGACGTCACAGACTATGAGGCCGGCCCTGTGAACGACCCGCTGTACGTAAAGGCCCTGGTGTTGGCCAAGTCCGGTCTGACTGTGGCGATCATCACCGTGGACGCCGTAGCGCTGGGCGAAATCGGACATATCGGGAACGACTACCTGCCCGCAGTGCGAGAGAGGCTGCGTGCGGAGCTGTGCATTGAGCCCCGGAACATCGTGGTCAATGCCAGCCACTGCCACGGTGTGGTGTGCGATGATGTGGCGGAGCGGACTGTGCAGGCCGTTGCCGGGGCGAAACAGAGCCTGGTCCCTGTCAGGGTGGGTGCCGGTACCGGGTATGAGCGAAGGATCACGCAGAACCGTCGCCTGCGGCTGAAGGACGGTCGGGAGGCTGACGTGCGCCACGCATACCCACTTCCGCCGGATGATGAGGTGGCGGGGATCGGGCCGGTAGACCCGGAAATCGGCATCCTGCGCATCGACAGGCTGGACGGTCGCCCGCTGGCGGTGGTGTTCAACTTCGCCTGTCATCCCATTCAGGGCGTGCCCAGCGGTGGCAATACAGCGGACATCAGCGGGTTTGCGTGTCGGGCGATTGAGGCGGGGCTGGGGCAGGATGCTGTTGCCCTGTTCATACAGGGCTGCGCAGGTGACATCAATCCGGTCCTGTACAAGGACGTGGATCGCCCACGCGACGCCGAGCCACTGGGGAACCTGTTGGGGTTGAGTGTGCTGGATGCATTACGGGGCATCGAGACCCACGGCGACGGCGCATTGGCGATCGTGCACGACGTGCTGGAGCTACCGAGGGCCGATCTTGCACCAGCTATTGTTGCACTCGAGGAGGAACAGGAGCGGCTCTTGCGTTCCCTCCAGAACACGAGCATCAACTTGAAGACCTTCCTGCAACTGGTGATGTGCGGCGGCCTCGCTCCCGAGTTCCCGTCATACTACTCTCACGGGTACCTGCACGAAGCGGCCACGGGCGCCGAAAACCTCAAGCGCATGGATGCTCTGAACCGGGAGCAGGTCCAGCGCTACAGAGCCAACTGTCTCGTGATGGAGCAGTACCTGCGGGTGCGGGAAAACCTGAAACTGCTGCGCATGCATCAGGCCCAGAACGAAAAGGCAGGCTGGGCGCCGGTGGAGGCGGAACTGGTGGGGCTGAGGGTCGGGGACTTCGTGCTGGTGACGTCGCCGGGCGAACTGTCAGTTCAGATCGGGCTGAACATCAAGGCCGCATCGCCTCATGAAAACACCTTCGTGGCCGGGTGTACGAACGGGTACATCTATTACGCGCCCACGGCGGATCAACTCGAGAACCGCGGGTGGGCGCAGGAGGACAGCGACTGCATGCTGGCTCCCGAATGGCAAGCACTCTTCGAGGAACGCGCGCAGGCTGCGCTGGAGCTACTGCGGGACTGCTGAGTCCCGGCCCCGTATGCCCTGATTGCAGGCGTCTTGAGCTCCGGCGATGAATTCGTGATACAGACGAGCGACGATGCAGCGCTGAAGGGAAGTGCAAACATGCCCAGGTCGCACCTGATTGCGCTCTGCCTTGCTGTGGTAGTCTTGCCGGCGGCATCGGTTCAGACCGCACTCGCTCAGAACCAGCCGATATACAAGGACCGGGCCGCCGACATTGAGGACCGGGTGAACGACCTGCTCCAGAGGCTCACGCTGGATGAGAAACTAGAGCTGCTGGGTGGTACAGGTTTTGCGACGAAGGCTCTTGAGCGCCTTGATCTGCCGCCCATGGCCATGTGTGATGGGCCAATTGGTGTGCGTGGTGGTGAAGGCGGCACCCAGGGACCGGCAACGGCCTTCCCGTGCGGAATCGCAATGGCGGCTACCTGGGACCCGGCCATCGTGCAGCGGATCGGAGAAGCAATTGGACGCGAGGTGCAGAACAAAGGCATCGGCGCCAGCGTGATCCTGGGCCCGTGTGTGAACATCCACCGCACACCCCTGGGTGGCCGCAACGGGGAGAGTTACAGCGAGGACCCGTATCTCGCGTCGCGCATGGCTGTCGCCTATGTTCGAGGTGTCCAGAGCACCGGCGCGGCGGCGTGCGTGAAGCACTACGCCTGCAATAACCAGGAGTGGGAGCGCGGGACCATCAATGTGCGCGTGGATGAGAGGGCTCTGCGCGAGATCTACCTGCCGGCATTCCAGGCAGCCGTCGAGGAAGCCGATGCCTGGTGCATCATGAACGCCTACAACAAGGTGAATGGTTCTTACTGTTCAGCCAACAGCTACTTGTTGAACGATGTGCTCAAAGGTGACTTCGGCTTTGACGGTTGCGTCATGACCGACTGGGGCGCGGCCCACAACCCTCTTGGCGTCGCCATCGGGGGAACGGATCTGGAGATGCCCACTGGCGCGCACATGAACCCGGCGCGCCTCCTGCCATTGATCGAGGCGGGCAAGGTCAGCCGTGAGCTCATCGACGACAAGGTGCGGCGCATCTTGCGGACCGTGATCCGAGTGGGCCTCCTGGACGGCCCGAAGAAACCTGACAACAGCATCGTGAACTGCCCGGAGCACCGGAACCTTGTGCGCGAGGCGGGGGCACGGGCCATTGTGCTGCTCAAGAACGAGGGCAACGTGCTTCCGCTGGATGCGGAGGCGCTGCGGTCCATCGCGGTGATTGGGCCCAATGCGGCCGAGAACCGTCTGGGCATGGGCGGCAGCGGGTATGTGCACTCCACCAGCAATACCCACGCGCTGGACTGCATCAAAGCCCGGGTGGGCGAGAGTGTCACGGTCAACTACGCGCGGGGCGCTGGTTCGGGCGACGAGGCTCTCCCCGCGATCCCTTCGGAATTCTTGAGCCCGGCGGGAGGCAATCCCGGCGAGCATGGCTTGAGAGCCGAGTATTTCGCCAACCAGAACCTGGAAGGCCAGCCGGCGCTGGTGCGGACCGATGTCAGCGTGGACTTCGACTGGGGCGGCAATGGCCCGGGCGGCGGTCTGCCCACTGACCACTTCTCAGTACGCTGGACCGGGACGTTCACCCCGGCGGTGTCGGGCGAGTACTTCCTGGGGATCGCCAGCGACGACGGTTCCCGACTTTTCCTGGACGGAAAACGAATCGTTGAGACCTGGCGGGATCACGCGGTGGAGGCCGAGCGAGCGAAGGTGCAGCTTGAGGCCGGGCGAGCGTACGAGATCCGCCTGGAATACTACGAAAACAGCGGCCTGGCGAGTATGACGCTGGGAATGCTGGCACCAGGTGTCGATCCGGGCAAGGATCCGGCCATCGAAGCTGCGGTGCAGGCGGCAGCGAAGTCGGATGTGGCTGTCGTTGTGGCGGGGCTGTCGGCGAGCCACGAAAGCGAGGGCCGGGATCGCGAGAATCTAGAACTGCCCGGGAATCAGGCGGCGCTCATCAAGGCGGTTGCGGCCGCAAACCCGAAGACTGTGGTGGTGCTCAGTAACGGTACGCCGCTGATGATGGCCGACTGGATCCAGCAGGTTCCGGCGGTGCTGGAGGCGTGGTATCTGGGAGAAGGTGGCGGTCTCGCGATCACCGACGTGCTATTCGGCGACGTGAACCCCTCTGGAAAGCTCCCCGACACACTGGCGATGCGGCGTGAGGACTACCCCGACTTCGGCAACTACCCCGGCGGGCGGGGAGTGGTGGACTACGCGGAAGGCATCTACGTGGGCTACCGGCATTTCGACAAGAGCGGAGTGGAGCCCCTGTATCCCTTTGGGTTCGGCCTGTCATACACTACCTTCGAGTACAGCGACCTGGAGATCGCTCCCAGCAGGCTCCGGGCAGGTGAAAAGGCGGCGGTCAGCCTGACGGTTCGCAACACGGGTGGCCGTGCGGGCGAAGAGGTGGTGCAGGTCTATGTGCATGACCCGGCGCCGCAGATCGACAAGCCTGTGCGGGAGCTGAAGGGCTTTGCCCGAGTGGCTCTCGAGCCCGGCGAAGCGAAGCAGGTCACTCTCGAACTGGAGCCGCAGGCTTTCGCGTACTGCGACGTGCCGGGCAAGCAGTGGCGCGCTGACGCGGGGACCTATGAGCTGCAGGTGGGGGCGTCGTCCCGAGACATCCGTCTACGCGGCAATGTGGTTCTCGGCGAGACGGTGACCTGGCCGGTGGCGAACATGGGCAAGTGGATTGCCGAGGCCGCGCCTGACTGGGGCCCGAATTTCGCGCTGAATCGGCCGGTGCAGGTGTCTTCGGTGGAGCGCGACGATACCCCGGCTGAAGCGGCCGTGGATGACAGCCTGTCTACCCGGTGGTCATCGGAGCACAAGGACCCCCAGTGGATCATGGTGGACCTGGGACAGGTGCGCAAGGTCAACCGGGTTGTCCTGCGCTGGGAGACGGCTTTCGGCAGCACATACGCGCTGGAGGTCTCCACCGACGGCGAGAACTGGAAGCAGGTCTATGCGACGCAGACGGGCATGGGCGACGAGGAGAGCATCCCCTTCGAGGCCGTCGATGCCCGTTACGTACGTCTCAGCGGGACGAAACGCGGAACGCCCTACGGGTATTCGCTGTATGATTTCGCTGTGTACGGGCCACGGTAGGCATTCCCGGCGTGGATCGGGCGAGGCCGTACTGCCTAACCGCCCTGAACCACCCGGTAATAGTCCACGCCGTCCGCGACGGTAACTTTCATGCGCGCCCCGTCCGGTTCGGTAGCCGCCGGGCCGATGAGCCTGTCCTGCCTGTCGTATGCGTCCAGGCGGGACCCGGCGGGGAGGTCGACCGAGACCGCCGTCACATCCGCCAGGGGGATGAGGCGCAGGCCTTCGGGCTCATCCCGGACGAGCGCGACCGCGCCATCGGATGCGATGGGCCCGAAGTCCTCCCACTTGCCGCCACCGTCTGCGAAAAGATATGCCGGCGAGTCCACGAAGCCGATGCGCCGGCCGTTGATCACGGTGCATAACTCTTCAAAACCCGGCCCAGCGGCTGCCCAGGCGTAGCCCTGCAGATCGCGCGCCTTCCCACCGACTGTCACCCTCCACGGCTTGTCCGGGTTGTAATTGACCGCCACCTCCAGCCCATTCTCGTAGCGAATGAGAACCTGGTTCTCGGCGAGCGCATCGGCCTTGAGTGCGGCGGTGATGTCGCGCAGCGTCCCGTCCTGGTGATAGAGAATCTCGGTGACAGGGACCATGGTGTACCGGTACTGGAGTTGCTGGATGAGATAGTAGTAACGCGCGGCAAGGGATAGATCGGCGAAGGGCTGGAAGCCGATGTGTCCGTAGGCGATGGCGGCGGCAAGGCACCCCCAGACCCCGCCAGGCCCCCAACTCCAGCCGGGAGTCATGGATATGTCGGCCTCCAGCGGGTGGATCTTGCGCAGGTCGAAGTCCAGCAGGAGCGGATATTCGGTGGCGTTTGGCATCCATATCTGCGCGTAGTTGCCGTCCACGAGGCCGGCGGAGAACCAGTGGTAGCCGCCTTCGCTGAAGATCGGGCCATTGTAGGCCTTGTGCCCGTCGAGTTGTAGGGCGCCCCAGGCCCGGAAGTTGGTTGCGAACTTCCCCGCGCCGGGGGTTCCGGCCTGGTAGTCCACCTGACCCCACGGCGGGTAAGCAGTGGTGCAGTCGCGATAGGCGGTGTTGGTGCCGAATTTCGCGGCTACGCGGCGCGGATAGTCCAGGGCGTACTCCAGGGCCTTGAGCGGGCGCATTGCGTACGTGGGCGGCCACACGCGCATCATCTCGCCCCGGCTGTTGCGGCCTGCGTTGCGCTCGTCCCAGCTCTTGCCCAGCGGGTTGTAGTCCGTGAAGTTCTCGTACAGGCCGATGTAGTAGCCCATGTCGCGCATGGCCCTGCAATAGGCGATGAGCTTCTCGTCGCCCACTTCCGGCGCGGCCTCGATGCACATGGTGTATTCCTGGGGGCCCTGGCCCACGTCAGCTCCGTCGCTCCAGGCGTCCTCGTGATGGCTGACTCGCACCTTGCGGATGCCCTTGCGGTGGTATTCCCGCCACATGTCCAGGTAGCCATCGAATCGGTCGGGCGCGGTGCCGCCGATATGGCAGTAGACAAACTCGCGGGTCACGTCGGCCTGGGTGGACGGCGGGTTGGGGATATTGGGCAGGACCTCTTCGAAGCGCGAGGAGACATTGATGAACTGGCGCTCCCCAAGCGGGTTGCGGGAGCCGTCGGTGAGCGGGTTGTAGTGCGTTCCCCCGTTGATGACCGCGCCGGTGTCGCCATCAGCGCGGGTCTCGCACCAGAAGCCGGAACTCTCAGTGTTGTACCAGTCCATGAGTACGCTGCAGAAGGTCTCGCCGCCCAGAAGCGCCACGCACGGGCCATTGTTCCAGATGTTCAGATAGGGCACGCGGATGATGCGCGGCGCGGAATCCGCGAGGACCTTGCCCACTTTCAGTGCTGTGACCTGTTGCCCCTCGGAACTCCAGTCCACCACAAGCGACTTGCCCCGGGCCCGGATTGTCAGGCCGTATTCGGTGGATTCATCGCCGAGGGTGGCTCGCCAGGTCGCCCGGACCATGTCTCCGTCGATCTCGGCGCTGATGAGCTCCCGGGTCACGGAGGGGTCTGTCGGCTCTCTCTCGGCACCCGCCATGAGCAGCACGGGCCCGGCGCCATTGCAGGGCTGGAATGTGGGCCTGCCGGCCACCTGCACCGTGAGGTCTGTCAACGTTCCCGTGGCCGGCGTGTAGCGCCAGACCACATTCTCATCCCCCCGCGAGGTGAACACGAACGCCTGGCCCTCGCGGGCAACAGTGGTCTGTGACGGGGCGGCGAGTGTGGGCTGGATCGTGTCCTGGGTCGTTGGGAAGGGCAGGTTCTCGATGAGTTCAGGTCGGAAATCCGGCAGGGGCATGTCATCCTGCCACAGGGCCAGGGACTCGATGTAGATGGTACGCGGCATGGGCTGGGTGCCGCCGCGGATCTCGATGGCTTCCAGGGATGCGGGCAGGTGCACGCGGCCATCCAGCGGGCCGCCGAAGAAGATATGGCGCGGGTCGCCTTCCGGATCGTCCCACAGGCGCTTGGTAAGCATGCCGTAGAAGCGGAAGTCGATGTTCCCAAGGTCAATGCGGTGGGTCTGTCCGGCGGCGTCGAGGATTCGCAGCCAGATCCGCACCTGTGGGGTCGTCGGGTCGGGCACCCACGCCCAGTTGTTCCCGTAGACCCACATGCAGGCGGCATTGAACCGCTCGGTGATGGGAATAGGCTTCGGGGGCAGGAGTTCGAAATGTCCGCTGCCGTCGGTGGACGAGTAGACCAGTTTGGCCTGGTAACGGAGGTCTTCGTAGCAGGGCTCTTCTTCGGAGCGCAGCATCCGGGCATTCGTGGTGCCGCTCTGCAGAACACGCCAGCCCGTCACATCCTCGAAGGTGACCAGCGCGGGGTGCTCCCGCTTGCGGCCCTTGAAGCCGCGCCAGATCTGGGTGACGTGGTCTGGGGTCGTCTCGATCTCCGCGTCGCGGATGCGCATGGGCTGGGGCTGCACATGACTCGCCTCCACATCGTCGAGCGCGATCGTGTAGGGGGTTCGCGGGTCGTCAGGAGCGTCCTGCTGGGCCACCCAGAGAAGCGAGGTGATGCGGGCGGGGTCGAGACGGCCGTCAGCATCGGGCGCCCAGTCCGGGTTGTTGGCCTCTGATAGAGGCAGGGTAGTGATCTGGCGCCATTCGGGCTCGCGGTACATGGCGCCCTCGAAGCTCAGCATCCAGTGGGAGTCGCCGCTGCCCTTGCGGCCGCCGGATTCGACGAAGATGAGGCCGCCGTGGGGATTGCCCGCCAGAGAGCTGCCCTTGAACCAGAAGCGCAGGCGGCTTTCGGGCGACCACGCGAGGTCGGCCACATCGGTCTGCCAGGTCTGGCGAATCATGCGGCCACCGTCGATGAGCGCCATTGTGACCTGCAGGCCGCGTCGGCCCGAATGGGCGGCTGTGGAAGTGACGCGCACATTGTTCGATGCGCCGGATTCCGCCCGCCAACCCCGGTCGGTGGTGTCAAAATCGCAAATCAGGGTCCATTCGGTCTGCTTGCAGAGTGAGGCTGCGCAGAGTGCCAATACAGCGAAGGTTAGCATCGCACGTGACGGCATGGGCGTCGCCTCCCGGCGGGTGGGTTTCCATGGTGCCCCGGTTCATTCCTCCGGGGTCACCCGGAAGGAGTACAGGTCGGCATTGCGCAGCAGGAACCGGAGGCGCAGTCCCTTGGGGTTCGCGGGCAAGGCCAGTTGGCCGCCCCACGCAAGCGGGGCCGAGAGACTGTCTCCTGTGAACTGCAAGCATTCTTCGCGACTGTATCCCGGGAGCGGCTGACCGTCCTCGCCGAGGACTTCGGCGGCCACGTAACCATCGCCCTCAGTGCGAGCATTGATCAGCAGTTCGCCCGGCGCGCAGATCAGCGGACGTGTAACAAGAGTGCCGCCCTCATCGCCGGCGTGCATCGCGGCGAACCCGTCCACCCGCAGGGAGGCGCAGCCGATGTCGAACTTATGCTCCTTCACGTGCGGGTGGGGTGAGCCCGAGTAGATGAGAAGGATTCTGTCAGGAAGCACCACGAAGGACGATGCGGTGCGTATCTGACGGTGATCGAAGCTCCCGACAGGTCCGAGGGGCAGGAACGCTTCACCGGGAGCCACGCGGGTCCACTCGTAGCTGTCGCGGCTGACAACCAGTTCGGGCCAGGTCACCGGCGTGTCCGCGTCCCAGTCTCCCGAAGCTGGGACGGCGGGGAAGATCCAGACCAGGCCCACGTACATGCCCTCATACGGCGTGACCGACATGCTGTAGAACTGCCAGTTGTTGCGGCGGTCAGCGGGTTCGGGGGAGTAGACCAGCTCGGGCGTGGACCACTCCTCGAAGTCCAGGCTCTCGGTGCGTCCCACGCAGCGCTCGCCGCTCCACATGCGCACATAAGCGACGTAACGCTCGAGGCGCGGGTCCCAGAAAGCGCATTGGCCGGTGTCGCTGATGAAGCCGGGGATGACCGGATTGTGCTCCGAGGGCGTCCAGTGGATGCCGTCCGGCGAGAAAGCCACATCGATGCCCGGCTCGCCATTGTTGCGCGGGGAGTCCAGAGGGATCGGGTAGTCCGCGGTGAACAGCTTGTACCTGCGTGCCGGGTCAGAGTCCTGCGGGTCCAGGAAGACGCTGGGACCGTGGGGCCAGTAGCGCCCGGGGTAAACGAAATTGGTGTCCTGGCCCTCAAAACTCATGATGCCCAGCTTCGGCTTGGTCCAGGTCCGGCCGAGATCATCGGACTCGGCGTACGCCTGGTGGAGATCATAGGGCCGAACCATGGCAGAGTAGTAGAGCCGCAGCTTCTGGACGGTCGGATCCCAGAAGGCGCTGCCATAGAGCTCGGTGCGGGATGCCTCCCAGGGCTTGTCGCGCACCAGGACGGGATTGTTTGGATACTTCTCGGGCTTGCACTGGACCCGCGTCAGGTTGGAGGTGCTCTCGATCAGCCAGTCGTCAGCGAGAAGCTGGCGCTGCGGCCCGATGGTGCGCGGCCCGGTGTTCGCAACTGTGCCTGCGCAGGTCAAGCTGATCCTCTCCCATTCGGCCTGCCCAAGCCCGCCACCCACGGGATGTCCGACCAACAGGCCGTAGTATGCGCTGATTGCCGAGCGTGCCAGTGATTCCCAGGGTACCGAGAGCGGCCCGGCGTCTCCTGCGACCAGGCGCAGAGAATCCCCTGTCCCGGGGTACGCTCTGTGCACTTCCAGCACGTAGTCGCGCATGACGTCAAGAGGCAGGGGTAGCTCCCCGAGAATCTGCCCCGCACCCCCGGCGGCGAAGTCGAGAAGCAAGACGCGGTCATCCCCGGGACCGGCCGCGCCCGGATCGAAACCCAGACCGAAACGGCGGTCCTCCACGCACACCTGTACGCAGGTGGCCGCGAGACTACCGCTTGAGGACAACACCCGCATCCGCAGTTCCAGGCGAACCGGGACACCTGGGCCGACTTGCCGGCGTTTCAGGGCGAGAAAGTAGAAGCGACCGTCGGCCTGGGGGCTGTCGTCGGTGGTAAGCAGACGCGGTGGCGAGCCGGGGATGATCTGCGCCGTCCCCAGGCGCGAGGATGCCCAGGGCGAGCCGGGGGTCTGGTCAGGCTCAAGGCCCTGGTCGGTTGTATAGACATACTCGGTCTGCACATCTGATGCCAGTGACGTGGCTGTTGCGCACACCAGGAGGATGCACGCGGGAAAACGGGCCAACGCGTGTGTGCGGAGCAAGCGGGTTCCTCCAGTCGTGGCGAAGTCCTGGTGACACTTTTCTCCGCCGGCCGGGGCAATGCCTTCGGGTAGTTGGCTGAGCCATCGTCGAATGTAAAGCCCCATGGCAGCAGGGAGGTCGCGGACGGTGTCGGAGGAACCTCGAACGCACTGCGCAGAGCTCCACAACGTGCTGGGATGTTCATCAAGTATTGCCGGGCGGTCCTGCTGATCGCCTCGCCCGCGCGAACCTTCGAAGCTGTCGACGTGGCGGCTATGATCGGCAGCCATGCAGGCCAATTGCAGCAAGGAGATCGATGGGAATGAAGATCGGATTCGGCAAGGTGGATATCACGCCCCGGGTGGGGGTGGAGCTTGCAGGTTTTGGGCCCTTCCTGAACCGGCACTCGATTGCGGTGCGCGATCGACTGTGGTCCCGGGCGATGGCGGTTGAGTGCGACGGGCAAGTGGCGGTGCTGGTGAGCAATGACATCATCTCGCTCTGTCGACAACAGGTGGCGCGTATTCGGGAACTGGTGCGTGAGGCGACGGGCCTGGCGCCCGAGCAGGTGATGGTGCACTGCACTCACACTCACAGCGGCCCGGTAACCGGCACCCTCAATGGCTGGGGCGACCCGGACTACCCGTACCTGGAGCTTCTCCCCGGGCGGATTGCGCAGGCGGCGATCGAAGCGGTGGGAAACTTGCGCGATGCCCTGCTTTCCCACGCCGAGGTGCCCTGCGAGGGAATCGGCCTCAACCGCGAATGGGACCGGGACGCGCCGCCTCTGGAGGAAGTGCTGCGGGATGACTGGCGCCCGGCGATGCCGGAGTTGACCGATACCACCTGCCAGGTGCTCGCGGCGCGGGATACGGATGGCAGGCTACTCGGGTTTGCCAGTTACTTCGGCTGCCACCCGGTGGTGTGCTGCCAGACCACCAGGTATATCCACGGGGATTTCGTGGGCGTGGCGACGAACCTGATCGAACGCGAGCATCCCGGTTGCGTGGGCCTGTTCCTGCAGGGCGCTCAGGGCGACGTGAACTCGTGCGTGGTGCATAAGCCCGAACAGGAAGCATTGCTGGCGCTGGATGTGATCGCCGGGCGGTATGCGCGGTCGGTGCGGACGGGAATTGCCGAGGCGAAGCCGATCGAAGTCGACTGCGTGAAGTGGGCGTCCAACCCGGTGCGGTTCAGCAGGCGCCCGGTGGACCTGGCGTGGGTGCGGGAGAAGCTGACCGAACAGGAAACGATCCTCCACGCGCCGGGGGCCAGCGATGAAGACATCGCGGTGCGCATGGCGACCGTGTACGCTTTGGGGTTGAGGGGCTTCCTGGAAGCGATGGAGCAGGGGCGATCGCTGGATGAGCCCACGGAAATCCACGGGCTGCGCTTCGGACCGCTGGCGATCCTGGGTGGGCCCTTCGAGATCTTCCAGGCCATCAAGAACGAGGTTCGCAGCCGGGCCCCGTTCCCATTGAGCATGGTGCTCGGACTGACCGACGACCAGCTTGGGTATGCAACCGATCGCAAGACCGCCGAGGCCAAGGCCGATGGATACACGATGTACGTTGTGCCGCTGATTCTTGGGCAGCTGCCTTTCGCGAATATCCATGAGGAATTGGTGAGTGCGTTCCTGGCGGTGGCCGGGGAACTGGAGTGACGGAAGGACTGGTAAGATGCTAGGGCCGTGTGGCCAGACCGGGGCCTGGGACCTCCGAGCGACCCCAAGCGGCGTGGAATGACGGTGGGCGCAACAGTGACGGGAACTTCCTGTACCCCGGCCCCGATAGTCTGCTGACCTCAACGCGGTTCGCGGTCATGCGCGATAGAGTGGAGGACTACAACTGCCGGGGGATGCCCGAGGAACTCCTGCAGGTGGAGAATGCCTCACTTACGCCCATGCTCCGACGCGGGGGAGATGGCAAAGCGGCGGCGGTAAGTGGACGAGCTGATTGTGCGGACGAGAGGGCCACAGGCAAGTCGGGCGGCCGACCGAATGGGGGCCATAGCACGCCCGATGTGGTGTGCCTTTCAGCCCGATCTGCTTCGTTTTCGCTCGAAGCGGATGGACCGTTTCTGTGTTCGCAACGGATTCTGGCGCTGAAGGGGTTTTCCGGCAGGTGCGGAGTGGAGATAGCGAGAAACCCCGCGCCGTGCAGCGCTATGTGACCTGAAGCCATGGGAGTTGTCAATGAAGATCGCAGTGTTCGGAAGCGCCGGGTGGCTCGGCAGGGCGATCCTGTCGGGAGCCGGGGAGAGGGCGCAGATCCGCGCCTTCGACCGAAGCCCCGAAGCCTGGGATGAGTGGCGGGATGTCGATGGTGACTGGCCAGGGGAGATTGTGCACGGGGATATCACCGACTTCCAGACGGTGAGGGACACTGTGGCCGGCATGGATGCAGTCATTCACGCTGCGGTCATGTACCCGCGGGGAGATGTGGACAATGATCCGGGTCCGTGGCTGGTGAATCTCAAAGGCCTGTGGAACGTGCTCGAAGCGGCGCGGCGCGAGGGCATCACTCGCGTGGTTCATGTGGGCTCCTGCATGACGAAACATCCGAAGGGCTTGTTCTTCGACTCCCAGACGCGCTCCACCGAAGGCGATGTGTACGGCATCTGCAAGCGACTACAGGAGGAGATGTGCCGGCAGTTCCACGACGCCTTCGGCATGGGCACGGTGGTGCTGCGGCCCGATTACATCGTGGACAGCCGACTAGGCATCGGGCGATTTCGGGAGAGACTCGGTCCGGGTAGCCAGCCGTGGCGGATGGGCTGGGTCTGTCGCCACGATCTCGCGGAAGCCTGTCTGCTGGCGGCTATGAGCACAAGCATCGGCCACGAGGTGCTCCACGTGGTGGGCACGGAGGAGGCCGAAGGATACTGCAATGTGGCGCGAACGAAGCAGGTGCTGGGGCTGGTGTTCCGAGGCGACCTGGACCGTTTTCGAGCGTCTGCGCAGGAGAGTTGAGGACTGTCAGACCAGCCCAATCCGCGCGAGCAGGTGAGACTGATGCCCGATCTGTACGGCATGCACGACCCCGACGTGATCGACCCGCCGGGCAGACCCTTCAGCTACTTCGCCAACCCCAATGATGTGCTGGGCGCCTTCGGCGCCCCCGTTGCCAGCGAAGTCACGCCCGAAGGGTATATCTTCACGGGCTTTGGGGAATTGATGTTCTTCACCGGCAACCCGCCGCAGGCGATATGGCAGCGGATCCGGACGCTGCATCAAGGATACCTGCCGGCGGTGGAGTATGACGTGGTGGATGATGGCGTCCGATATGACCTGCAGATGTTCGCGGCGGATCTCGGCGGTGGGCTGAAAGGATTGCCGGTGAATTTCGCGAGGGTGACGGTGACGAACAACACCGCCGAACCGCGAGCCGCCTATTTCGCGACGGGATGGCGTTTCGCGGGACCGGTAAACACAGCGTACACGTCGCTGGCCGACTACCGTTTCGGGCAGGCATTCGAGAACATGCCGCCGGAACTGGTGGCCGGGCAGGACCGGTTCAACCCCGAGTGGAGCTACCATTTCGCGGAGGACGGCCTGATCCGGGAAGGCAGGCTGGTCTACTGCTACCCGTCGGACCCCGAGCCCGCATGGACCTCGATTGCGCTGCGAGACAACGGCCTTCGGATGGTGCGGTTCTTCTCGGGCGAAATCTCCGGCAACCCGAACCCCACCTATCATTGCGACCCCCACACGCCGCTGGGGATCGTCACCTACTGCCTGCAGCTTGCTCCGGGAGAGAGCCGATCGCTGACATACAAGGTGCCGATAGTGCCCCTGCCCGAGGGTTCGCCTGAGGCCCGGCAGGTGCGGGAAGCCGACTACGATACAGTGTTCGCGGAGACGATGGGCTTCTGGCGGAAGCTTGTTGCGGACAGGACGCCGCTTGTCTTCCCCGAGCAGAAGGTGCAGGAGTACCTGGTGGCCGGAACCATCGCAAACTTGCTAGCTATCGATCATATCGGCGGCGACACCATCACCAATGTCAACAAGTTCCACTACCACGACTGGTATGGCGGGTGTGACCCGACAAATATGCTGCTGGCCATGGACTACATGGGCCTGGCGGAGATCACCCGCGACGGGTTCCTGTTCTGGCGGAAGATGCAGTTTCCCGACGGCGCTTTCCGCATGCACAAGCACATGGACCTGGATTACTGGGAGTTGTTCGGCTGGACTTTGTGGGGCTGGACACGGCATTACCAGCTTACCCGTGACCGGGAGTTTCTCGAGACGATCTACCCCGGCGTGGTGGAAGCCTGTGCGTGGCAGGACCGGATGACCTCGGATGACCCGCTGGGGCTTTGGCCAGTGGCGACAATTGGTGACGATGCATTCCTGAAGAACTGCCGCCAGACTGGGCAGCAGTTCTGGACGCTGGTGGGCCTGAAGTGCGCTGTCCTTCTGGCTGAAGAGATGGGCTGCCCGGAAGATGTGGAACGGTTTGGCGCACAGCGCGAAAGGTTCCGGCGGTCCTTCGAGGCGGTGCTGGATGCGGTGACGCAACAGACGGGGGGCTACATCCCGCCTGCGCTGGAACGCACCACCGACGGCAATGACTGGGACAACCTGCTCACCTTATACCCGGAGGTGCTCCTGGACCCCTTCGACCCGCGGGTGGAAGCCACACTGCGACACGTGCGGGCCGAGTACCAGGAAGGGATTCTGCAGTACATCTGGCCCTCGGCGGTGAAGCAGGAGGGCGAAACATTCATCTTCAACGAGCAGCCGATGCTGCACTACTGGCAGACGCCCAACAATACCCAGGTGTCGTTGGTGCGCGGTACGGCGTGGGACCAGGAGTGGGCGGTGAGGGAGCTGTATGCGCTGTTGTTGCACACCACATCCACCCACCTGCCCGGAGAGTTCGGCACCATCCCGTGGAGCAGCCGGGAGTGCAGCCACTGTTTCAACATCCTGCCTCAGGGCCTGACCATCGCCAAGACCATCGAGGTGCTGCGGAACATGCTGGTGCGAGAGCAGGACGAGGACCTGCATCTGCTCTCGGCAGTTTCGCCCGAATGGGTGCGGCCCGGCAAGAGGATTGAGGTTCGCGGAGAGCCCAGCAGCTTTGGGCCGCTGGACATGACCGTGACTGCGGCGGAAGATGGGCTCACGGTGGACCTGCCCACGGAATACCGCAATGCGCCGGCACGGGTGTGGGTGCGGGTCCCTTGGTTCTTCGCGCTGGAACGGGCCGAAGTGGACGGCGAGGCTGCTCTGCCGGAGAATGGGCGACTGCTCATTCCCCATGGAGCGAAGCGTCTCGTGTTGCGCGGCGCGATTCGGGACGATGCACCGACGCTGAATTACGAGCAGGCGGTGGCCGAGTACAAGGCGGAGTACCGGCGGCGGTGGGAGCATTTCAGACGGACGGGCGAGCGGCTTCCGTGACGACGGGGAATGACTGAGGGAGGTCTCGCGGCACCCGGCGGTCAATCCAACGCCGAACATGGGCTACCTGCTGCTGATCCCCGTCCTATATGCCTTCCAGAGCGTCGCCGCGCGCCATATCCAGCGCGCGAGACTGAACCTGTATGCCGTAGGTGGGTTCACGTACCTCTTCTCGGCCCTGATCTATGGGGCGATCGTGGGCCTGCAGCCTGCAAGCATGCCGCCCCTGTTCGTGTACGCAGGGGTGCTGCTGGGCGTACTTTACGTGGTCACCTATCTGCTTTTCGTGCCGACCCTTGCTGACCGCGGTGTGTCGGTGATGGCCGCGATGTGCCAGCTATCGGCGTTGGTCCCCATGCTGGCATCCCTCCTCATCTGGAATGAACATCCCACGGCGGTGCGTCTGGCCGGGGCGATCCTCTGCCTCATTGCCATGCCCATGCTCGCCCTGGACAAAGGCGTGACCGATACCGAGCTGACGCTTCGCAAGGTTCTGATATTCGCAGGGCTGGTGGTCTTCAATGGCGGCGTACTGGTGGCCCTGAAATGGTTCGACGAACAGCATGCGCAGGAGCATTTCGCGGGGTTCATGCTGGCGACTTTTTCGTCGGCGGCAGTGGGGATGGGCTTCCTGTGGCCGCTGTACCGCGGACGGATCGACGGTCATGTGGTGTCCTGGGGCGCGGTGATGAGCCTGTGCTACGCGGGCGCAACGCCGGTGATTGTGATGGCGCTGAAGACCTATGAGGGTGCGGTGGTCTTCCCTTTCGGAGAGGCGATGGCGGTTGCGCTGACCGTGGCGTTCGCGGCGCTGGTTTGGCGCGAGGTGCCGGGGAAAATCGGCATGACGGGCATCGCGCTGGTAACGGCGGCAGCGGTGCTGATCAATCTGCGGTGACAGCGAGTGCCGGGACTGTATGAATGAACCGGGCCGCGACGTGGGAGGAGACTGGTCTGAGCCTGTTCAACTTCAGTTGTGCCGATGGACCGTGGGACCGCGAAGTCCTCAGCGAACTGGCGGACGCTGAGGGCGTTGCGTCTGGAGACAAGCAGTATGTCTGGGCGATGTGGCCCTGGGACGCCCAGATTCACGGCAATGAAGGCTGGGAGAGCCGGTTTGCCCTGGCGCCAGGGCAGGCTGAGGGTGCGTTTCCGCTGATGCTGGCTGATGACGTGATTCAGCCGAGCTTCGGGAAGGCAAGTGTGACGCTTACGCTGGAGCTGAAGGGCCTCAACCGGCTGGAGGATGTGGCGATTCTGCTGAAGCAGGCCTCGCTGGAACGGGTACCACTATAATCACTACGATCACGGCTGCTGGAGCGACATCGTGGAGTTCACCGTGCCCGTCGCAGCTGTCAGCAATGGCGAAAATACGCTGACCCTGCGGCGCATTCAGGAAAGCCCGGGCTTTGAGGGCAAGCTGGAAGTGCGCAAGTGCGTGCTGGAAATCAGGTATCCCCACAGCTTCGCTCCGGGACGGATCAGCGGCAGGCGATGAGGCAATGGTCACGCACGGGATTCCTCGCCGAATAACAGGGAAGTGAGAGCATGATCATCGAGATCATCGATCTCCAGGGCACCCCGGAAGAGATGGGGCGCCAGCACGGGGAACTGCTCGCAGAGGGCGCACGAGCAATGTACGAGACCCGGATGGAACTGTGCCTGGCCGCTGCGGGGAACATGTCCCGGGGCGACCTGCTGGCTCTCGCAGGCCAGTCACTGCCGGCCTTTGCGGAGTATGCGCCCGACACATACGCCGAGTTCCGGGGCATCGCGGAGGGTGCGGGGCTATCGTGCGAGGAGCTGCTGATCGGGAACGGGTACACGGACTTCGTGGACCTTGTGCGGCGCGTGACAGGTCCGTCCGAGTGCACATCGTGCGCGGTCCTGCCGGAAGCTTCCGCCGAGGGGCATCTTTACGTGGGGCAGACGTGGGATATGAACGCCGGGGCATTCCCCCACGTGGTGGCCTTCCGGCGCACTCCGGCTTCAGGCCCGGTCACGTTGACCCTTACTACTGCGGGTTGCCTGGCACTCATCGGACTGAACGAGCACGGAATCGCTGTGGGCAACACGAACCTCACCCCGGCGGATGCGCGGCACGGCGTCATGTACCTGGCGCTTCTGCACAACGCGCTGGCGCAGGCGACCCACGAGGCTGCGGTACGCGCAATCACCGATGCCCCGCGCATGTCAGGGCATTACTACTATGTGGCCGGGCCGGACGGCGAACTGGCGGCGATAGAGACAAGCGCTGAGAGGCACGCCCTTGTGCAGCCGGACGGTTCGGGTCTGCTGGCCCATGCCAACCACTACAACGATCCGGGCATGATCGAGTACGTGGGTCAGACCACGCCGTCGGAGAACTCCCTGCAGCGCGAGGCCCGGATGTGGGAACTGCTGCGCGCCGATGAGAGACACGACATGGCCTCCCTGTGGAACATATTGGGGGATCACGAGACCCCGCTTTGTCGTCACGCCAGTGGGATCAGCGAAGTGCGCACCTGCGCGGCGGTGATGATGTCTCCCGGCGAGAGGCTGATCCGGATGACCAAAGGCAACCCGTGTGAGTGCGCGTTCGTGGAGGCGACAGTGACGTAGCAGGCCCAGAAAGCCGGGCCGATGTTCCCCCTGCAGCCGGTCTTCTTCACGGACAGCGATACCTGCGAAGGCGCGCCGGAATGCGCCACGCGTCTGAAGGTGATCATGGATGACGCCACTTGTCCGACTTACGCTCGGAGTACTCGCGCTGGCCAACTACCTTGCTTTCGCAGAGCCCATGGTGTTCCACGTCGCGGTTGATGGGGATGACGCTGCGTCGGGAAGCGCGGATGCGCCGTTCCGCACATTGACTCGGGCGCGGGATGCGATCCGCGATCTGAAGCACGGAACCGGGCTGCCTGAGGGCGGAATTCGGATCGCAGTTCACGAAGGTACTCACCGCCTTGCTGAACCGTTGGCATTGGGGCCCGAGGATTCGGGGACTGAAAGCGCGCCGATCGTCTACGCGGCAGCGGAGGGTGAATCGCCTGTCATCTCTGGCGGGCGCGTGATCACCGGGTTGCGCCGGAACGAGGACGGCTCCTGGTCGGCGACCATCCCGCAGGCCGCGAATCACGGCTGGGTCTTCCGCCAGTTGTTTGTCAACGGCAGGCGGTACATCCCGGCGCGTTCCCCCAATGAGGGCCAGTATTCCATCATGCGTGGCGTGCCTCCCGAAGGCGGGTCGGGAGCCTCCCGTGACCGGTTCATGTTCCGCGCGGGAGACATCCAGGCCTGGCCAAACTTGTCGGACGTGGAGATTCGCGTCACCTTCAGCTGGAATACCGGCACATTCCCCCTCAAGGCCGTGGACCCGGAAAACCGCATCGTGACCCTCGCGGGCCCTGCGGTCTGGGAGCTGCCGAAGCCGGGCATGGCAACGTGCCCGTATATTGTGATGAATCATCCGGGTTCCTGCGACGCGCCGGGCGAGTGGCAGCTTGACCGCGAGACCGGAGAGCTGCGGATCATCCCCTTCGCCGGTGATGACTTGGGTGCGGCGGAAGTGGTGGCCCCGATGTTCGAGTGCCTGATCGCCGCGCGGGGAGACGCAGAGGAGAACAGATGGGTCGAGCACGTGCGCTTCGAGGGGCTGTCCTTCCAGCACGCTGAGTGGCATCTGCCGCCCACCGGCTTTTCGACGCCGCAGGCCGCCAGCGGATTGGGCGCGGCGCTGGAGTTCTCTGCCGCGAGACACTGCGCGGTCACCGGGTGTGAAGTTGCCCACGTGGGACGCTACGGCATCTCCTTCGATCGGGACAGTTCCTACAATACGGTTCAGCGCAACCACCTGCACGATCTCGGCGGCGGGGGAGTGCGCATAGGCACCACGGACCGGCCGCAACCCGTGACCCGGCTGGCCCACCATAATCTTGTGGATAACAACTACATCCACGATGGTGGGCATACGAACCCCGGCGCGGTGGGGATCTTCATGGGCTACGGGGCGAACAACACCTTCTCGCACAACGAGGTCTGCGACCTGCGCTATACCGGGATTTCGCTGGGCTGGACCTGGGACATCGTGTACTCGGGTACCCGCGAGAACATCGTGGAGTACAACCACGTACACCACGTGATGCGAACGCTGGAGGATGGCGGCGGCATCTACAGCCTGGGCCTCACGCCGGGCTCGGTGATCCGCAATAACCTGGTGCATCACATCGGCACGCCGCCGGACCCTATCGGGCACGGCATCTACATCGACGGTGGAAGCTCCGGTCTGCTATGCGAGAACAACGTGTGCCACGACTGCGGGCACGGCGGCATCCGCATCCAGCATGGGACCTCGTGCATCACGGTGCTCAACAACATCTCCGCCTTCTGCGGGTTCGGACTGGGGATCGACTCCGAGCGCACCAATATCTTTCAGTATAACATCGTGGTCCTGGAGGGGCAGGGCACGCCCTTTCGGTACGTCCCCCAATGGCAGAGCTACAATAAGATCATCGACTATAACCTCTACTGGCGGCCCGACGGCCGGCCCATAAAGTTCCTGGACTTCACCTGGGATGAGTGGCGCAAGAAGGAGGGGATCAACGACATCTGGTACACGCCGCGAATGGACGCCCACTCGCGCATCGCCGACCCGAAGTTTGTGGATGCCGAGAATCGTGATTTCCGGCTTCAGCCTGATTCTCCTGCGCTGGCTATGGGGTTCCGGCCCATCGATACGAGCACTGTCGGCCTTTACGGAGATGATGCGTGGACGTCGCTGCCCTCGAAGTTCGCGTTGAACCCCCTCCTGCCCAATGAGAGGCACCTGCGGTCAATGTTGCCGGAGGACGATTTCGACGACGGCCTGCCGGGGCAGAAGCCTGCGCTCGCAGCAGTGGTGGAAGATGTGAAAGGCGGGGCCTACGTGGAGATCAGCGACCTGCGGGCCGCCTCTGCGCCGCACAGCCTGCGGTTCGTGGACGCGCCGAACCTGACATACCACCTGCCGCATATCTACTACAGTCCGCACCTGTCGGGGGACATACTGCTGCGGTTGGACTTCGACTTGTACCGCGAACCCGGCGCAATGCTTTGGACCGAATGGCGCAACACCGCGTCGTATGCCAAGGTCGGCCCATGCATCTACATTGAGAAGAACGGGCGTCTGCTGCTCAATGAGAAGCGACCCACCGAGACCATTCTCCCCGATAGCGAGTGGCTGCATTTCACCATCACCGACGGCCTGGGCGCGCTGGCCGATGCGAAGTGGGATCTGACTATCACTGGCGCGGACGGACGGGTGCTGTTCGAAGGCAAAGAATTGCCCTGCGGCCCGGAGTTCAACAAAATCGAGTGGTTGGGGTTCGTAAGTAACGGCACCGAGCCGGCCGAGATGTACCTCGATAATGTCGTCATGCGTCAGATCGGGCCGTAGAGCGCCAGAAATTGCGCGGCGCGCAAGGAACAGCGGCGCAGGATGGAACCGTTGCCCGGGCTGTTGGGCGATGGGGAGAAAGCCTGCCCTGTGCCATCTGCCCGGGCACGATCTCGGCTTCGAACCGGAGGGAGATTTCGGCAAGAAGCCGCTTCCCTTCTCGGTGAGCGCTGTCTGCTCCACACACCTGGTCAAGGGTGTCCGGCGCTCGATCCGGCTGTTTCTGGACAACCCGGCCAATGCACGGGCAATTCCGGCGGATGGACGGGTCGCGGACGGGCGCCATGCTCAGACCATTCGATGAGGGGCGAGCGGTTGGAGCAGCAGTACCGAGACATCCGGTTCGGACCGCAGACGGGATGGAGCAAGGACGAGCTTACGGCCCAGTTGCAGCGTTATGGCGCCGAGAACCCTGACGACGCGTGCATCATGACCCGCGCCTTGCTCTTCCACCTGCTGTGCGCGCCTGCGCTCTTCGTGGTTGGTCCAGATGCCATTTCGCGGGCGCTTCCCGAGCGGCCTCGCCAAACATCACGGGCGTGCGCCTGCTGCCCTCATCCGGCGCGGTTCAGTTATGAGCCAATGGGACGGCCCGACAACATGCCCGACGTGGGGCCGCCGGGCCCTGATGCAATGGCTGTGGCGGCGAGTGTGCTCCGACGCTGTGGGGTGCCGGTCATCGACCGACGGCGCCGCATTCAGCGCTTCACAAAGTCCAGCTGGCCGTCCTCTCTGACCACCAACTCGCCTACGGTGACGCGACGATCCTGGTCGCCATCATCGGGGATCATGCGCTCGTCGGGCCTGCCTATGCGCTCGGGCACCCACAGTCCCAGTCGGACCTGGTACACCCCGGGCTGTGCACCCTCGGGCAGGCGGAAGCGCAGCGGTAGTTCATACGTTCCGGGCTGCTCCAGCGCGGAGCAGTCGGTATTCTCCGCCGGGCCGCCCTGGAATACGATGCGTCCATCGCGCTCGAAATGCATGAAGGGCCGCACCCCGACGGGAAGCGGAAGCTCGATCGTCCAGGCCGCTGGCAGTGCGAGCCCGCCTCCGGTTTGTTCAAGCTCTCCCACCTCAACCGCGTAGTCTCCCGTCACCTTGAGGCGCCCTAGGTGGTAGCGCGGTCCGCTTGCGTGCGAATCGTCCCGCCCAGACAGGGGAAGAGCGATCTGCGGCGTGCCGGTGCGGCTGCCCACTGAGATCAGTAGTTCATAGTCGCCCGGCGCGAGGTTGTACGGGAGCGCGAATGTGACCTCCTGGGACCGTGTTTCGGCTTCGCCCGGCGGCCCCACAGGAAGTGAGCGCATATCCAGGGTCTCGTCCACGAAGACGCCGGCAATGCCTCCCTTGTCATCGCGCAGGGTAATCGCCGGGAATCCGCCCGGGTAACACGGGGCCACCCCGGCATTCCGCCAGACGGTGTGCAACCGCCACGACTCTCCGACGCGCACGGTGCGGGGCCAGGTGGCCTCGATGAGCTGAAGCCGGTAGCCCAGGCGCAGGTTGATGCGGTCGATGAGTGGCCGCATCTCCGACAGAAACTCCCGGGGCCACCAGTGGATCGACGCATAGGCGGCATGATAGCGCTCCACTGCTTCCAGGTATTTGCTGCCATCCTGCCAGTTGCCGCGGTCGCGCGAGCCGCCGTAGTGTTCGGATTCCAGGATAACGGGAACATGGGGCCAGAAGGGCTGGGCCATATCGGCGCTGAGGTAGGCGCGTTCGCCGCCCTGAACGAGAATGCTATCGTCACGCAACGCAAGGCCGCGATCGCGCGCGTAGTCGATAACCTCCTGCCCGCGGCCCTGCATGTGGTGGTCGTCGTTGATGACCAGCAGCGTTCGTTTGAAATGCTTCAGGTGCAGATCGATGTGAGTGCGCACGGTGTCGGCGGAATACCCCAGACCCGTGCTGGACCAGGTATGGCCCTCGCCCCAGACGCCGAAGGAGCCGATGTCAAAGAAGGCGATGTTGGGGTCGCCGTCATAGCGCGCGGCGGCGGCTGCCAGAAAGTGGTCGAGCTTCTCCAGGAAGACCGGGTCGTCGTAGTCAGGCTCCCAGTACGGCCCATTCTCGTCCAGCCGTCCCGGGGTGAAGTTGTTGCCCTTCGCACCGGCCTTTGCAACCCACTCCGGCGTGGCCCAGCGAGTCCATGACTCGCACACGGAGAACCGGAAGGCAACCCGCTTGCGTTTCGCGATCCACCTCTGCGCCGGAGTGTCTACTACCGACCAGTTGAACCTGCCTTCTTCGGGTTCGATGTAGGACCACGGGATACGCAGGTATACCACGGTCAGGCCGGGGTAGTCGTCCACGGTGTCGGAAGGTTCCAGACGGGAGCCGTAGTTCTGCGGAATGTTGTCGTAGAAATGAAGCACCCAGCCCATTCCCGGATTGCAGAGGGCTTCTCCGTTATCTTGCGGACGCACGGTTACATTTTCATCCGCAGCGAATGAAAGAGTGGCGAGGAATGCGAGGAGAATGAAGGCGAGGAAGACGTCGCTCATGGTCCGCTGCCTCCACGTACTGCCGGGATGTTGCGATTTGAGCCACGTTTCTTCCGCAGGACACCGGTGACCTGCTCATTGGGCGCGGTCGGAGGTCACAGGGGACGCTTCGAGAAATGCTGAGGTTGACTTGCTTGCCGCCCGCTACATTCGATGGTTTCACAAAGGAAGGCGCATAGTATGAGATCACACCGGTGGGAGGATCTCCTGCCCGAAGAGTTCTACGATGAGTTCGGCCGCGCTCCGCTGGCGTACATGGCGGCGGCTGCACCGGAGGAGCACGGCCTGCACTGCCCGCTTGGAATGGACATGTGGCCGCCGTACGAGGTCTGCCTGCGCGCAGCGGAGATCACCGGCGGGATCGTGTTCCCACTGATTCCCTTCGCGCCCGCTTACTTCCCCGGACTGTCGCGGGAGGAAATGCGCTCCGGTGAGAGGGAGCTGTACCCGCCCAGCCTGTTCGTGAGCCGAGAGCTATGCGAACTCGCCTACACCGAGGTTCTCGAGAGCATGGCGGACATGGGCTTCAGAGCGTGCATCGCGCTGGCCGGTCACGCGCCCGCAGACCAACTTATGCAGGACATGACCCAGGCTCACGGTGGGGTGATCCGGGGAATGCGGTTCTTCGGCGCGGGCACTTACAGCCTGCTTAGTGACTTCCTGGCCGAACTGGCCCGGCAGACACCGGGGTCCACGGGCCATGGGACTCTCTGGGAGACCTCGATGATGATGGCCACCGCGCCGGGGATGGTCGAACTGGAGCGAGCGAAGCGCATCCTGTCCGATCCGCGCCCTTCGCAGCTTCAGGCGAACAGCCCCGAAGTGATCGAGACCATCCAACAGGCCAACGTCGAGCTCGGCGAAGAGAGTCTGCGGCGGCTGGTGGACATCGTGGTGCAGAAGGCCGCAGAGTTGCTGGAGCGGTAGGTTTCTCCTGTTTCAGCATCCACGGTCGGCGCGCGAGACGCATGCGCGAATGCAGGCAAGTAGACATCCGTTCGCAACGGGCTCACCTACTCTACCGTTATCTCCAGATCCCGCGACACATCCGCGGGGACGTGGATGCGCAGAGTGCGCCCGTCGGTGAGGGCGACCTGCCAGGTCTCGGGGTCAATGCGCTGTACCGAGACCTGCCCGCATTCCTGCCCGGCGCGCAGGGGCAGCAGGAGCGTGACGAACTGCACCGTGCCATTGCCGCTGCGGATATGGCGCAGAGTCGTGGCCGGTTCCGGCTTCTCGTAAAACTTCCAGCCGAGGATCTCCGGCTCCATCTGGGCGGAGGCGGTTGCGACCTCCAGGCCTTCGGTTTCCAGCGGGATGACCGCGAGGTTCGGCAGGTTCGCATCCGCGGTGGCCACTATCGGGCTGCCCTCGACGCCCCGGCACTGGGTGGAGTTGATCTGCCAGCGCAGATCGTACTCGTGGGCTTCGCCGTCCCGAGAGACCAGCGTGTCGGCCACCACGAACAGGTCCGGCAGGCGGAAGACGATGCGTCGGTGATGGGTTGCGGGCCGCGCCCAGCCCTCGTAGAAGTTGCTGCCCTCCCAGTACGGATAAGGCTTGGACGGTCCCGGCATCCCGTAATCCGCATTGAAGACACCGTAGGCGTAGTCTGCCTCCGGCGTGGTGCGCCAGCGAACGTCGGAGACTGGTTTGTAGGGCATCTGGGACGGATCGGGGGTGCTCCACTTCCGGCGCTGCGGGCGGTTGTCCACTATCACCGTGCTGTGGCCGAAAGTGTCCATGCAGTAGTTCCCGAGCGGCGTGTCATCATAGTTCCCGCGGCCCGGGTCGAACAAGACCAGGCGGCCGTAAGCCCACATC
Source organism: Armatimonadota bacterium (assembly GCA_013314775.1). NCBI lineage: Bacteria > Bacillati > Armatimonadota > Armatimonadota bacterium. The sequence continues at coordinate 89,017 of JABUFB010000012.1, forward strand.
ACAACGTTCAGCTTGTCCTCGTGGCAGTGCTTCCAGCCGATGGGTCCTGCGTCGAAAGCAAGATGATTGGCGTCCGTCTCCCAGCCGGACCGCATGGCGAAGTAGCCCGCGTACGGCAGCATGGTAGAGCGGAACGCGGGTTCTGCGCCCTCCTTCCCGCCGCCGGCAAGCCACCTGAAATCCGAACGGTGCGGATAACGCTGGACCGCATCGGCCAGGCGTTCAGGGACATTCACCAACGCGCCATCCTGATATTTCGGCAGCGTGCGGTCCGGCGCGCAGAGCGCCACGTAGGGCTCGAAGAGCCGCTCGCACTGGGCCGCGAGCGCCTGCACGGAGGGGTCATCTCCCCGGTCCGCATAGAGCGCGAGATCATGCATGCGCAGGTAATTGTAGAAGAGATTGTGGTAGCCGGGGGAGAGTTCCACGCCCATGCCGTCGGGCAGGTATCCGCGATCCAGGTCGGCCAGGGCGGTTTTCAGGGCATACTCGCGCCACTCGGAGGCTTCCTTGAGCTCCGGGAAGATCACGCCTGATGTATAGAGACCGATCATCGCGAAAGTCAGCCAGTTCCCGGTGACACGATGCTTCTCCCGCAGCAGGCGGGTCTGTTCGATGGTGGAGCGCAAGTACAGGATGATGTCCTCATCGGTGAAGTTGGGCGATGTCAGAAAATGGAAGAAGGCATTAGGCCAACTGCTGCGCATTCGGATGCCGGTGACGAGGGTGTTCCAGTAGTCGGAATTGCCACCGCTCTGCGGGACCTGGCGCAGCCAGCTTCGCAGTAAGCTGACCCACAACTTCGCGATGTCTTCATCGCAGCCGGACGCCCAGTATGCCCGCCCCAACGCCTCGAGGAAGTAGGCGCGGCTCATGTTGCCGTGGTTGGGGTTCTTGAGCCAGTTCAACTCACCACCTTCGAGCCACCACTCTTCGGGAAAAGTGCCGCGCCGGGCCAGCATGTCCCTGGTCGCTGCGAGGCTGGCTTCAGCGTTGGGCACATTCCTGTGCGGCTTGAGTGGGTCGAAGGACCAGACTTTGATGGTGCGGGTGCGCAGATAGTTGGCCAGTTCGGTCTTGGCGGCCCGGATGTCGCCGGCGCGCCAGGCCCGGATCGTCGGTTCCAGGCCGGGGAAATCAGGATTGAGGGCTTCGAAAAGGTCAGTCTCGCTGACGCTGATGTCATAGTCACCCTGTGCACGGGCGCAGACTGGCAAACAGAAAATCGGACAGAGAATAAGCCACCACGGCATGGTCTGGTTTCCTTTCTGTCGCCCCCTTCGGGGGCTCAAGCGATTCGGGGGGCGAGTCCACGGGTTCCGTTCCGCTTCGCTCCAATTCACCCGTGGCTGTAGGCTGCCGCCCCCTTCGTGGGCTGTGAGGCAGAAGGCCCACCAGCGAGATTTCAACACCCTCGGCCAGTGGAACTGGGAACGAACAGGGAGCGCGCCGGGCTTCGGCAGGTTCCGACATGCTCGGACCAGCGATAGATGACGCGCAGATGCCTGCAGAACTGAAACGCGCTCTCATTTGGATAAAGTTGAGTGTTTGTGGATGTTCCCGCCAGATAACGGGATGGCAGTTGGGCACGCGATGCACAGGCTCCTGCCCGTTCCGGAAGCTCAGTGGTGGGCAGGAAAACGGCCCTGCTTTGTCGTATACTGAGATGGGGCCGCCTGCGGCCCCGCAAACCTTCATGGAGGTTTCTCATGCGTCGCGCCGTTTCCTGCTCTCTCGCGCTTCTTGCCATCATCGCGCTCTATCTCGCATCGCGGGCTCTGCAGGCTCCCTCGGAGGCCACCGCCGGCATTCCCGATCCCGAAGCCGCTCCACAGGTCGTACCCGGCCCGCCGGTCGAGACAGTCGAATACGAGGGGCACCGCTACACGGTCTGCACCGTGGACTTGCGCAAGTTCGACATTGAGCTCTTCTGGCGTGACGAGAAAAAGCGACCTTTCAAGGGTTTTGCGGCGCTGGAGACGTGGCTGAACCGCAAGGGCCGGCGCCTGCTGTTCGCTATGAACGCGGGCATGTACACGGAGGACTTTGCGCCGGTGGGCTTGTACGTGGAGAACGCCACAGAGCTTCGTCCACTCAACCTCGCGAATGGCAGCAGCAACTTTTGCCTGAAGCCCAATGGCGTGTTCGCCATTACCGAGGACGGCGCGAAGATCGTGGAGTCCTCGAAGTACCCGTCGATCAAGGGGAAAACGCGCCTGGCAACCCAATCGGGGCCGATGCTGGTGATCGACGGTAAGCTGCACCCCAAGTTCGGGCGGAACTCGCCGTCGCGGCTGTTTCGGGATGGCGTGGGGGTCATCTCGCCGGATGAGGTGGTGTTCGCGATCACCGAAGACCCCGTGAACTTCTACGAGTTCGCCACGTTCTTCCGAGACGGTCTTGGCTGCGACAACGCGCTTTTCCTGGACGGCAGCATCTGCAGCGTCTACTCCACGGCACTCAACCGGTGCGACAGCATGGCCGAACTCGGCCCGATCCTCGCGGTAACAGGTAAGCTGTAGCGCACCGTCACGGTGCATGCTCGAAGGTGCCTCGTCCCCTTCCCCCGAAACATCACCCAATCGCCATCCAGTCCACGGAGGTTGCCATGGTTCAGTTCGCACTTGCGCTGAGCTGCCTCACCCTCGCTCTCGTCCCCGCGAGCGCTCTCACGGTTCGCGTCCAGCCCACCCCGGGCGGGCCGCAGATTCATGTGAACGGTGAGCCTGTGCCGCCACGGTTCTTCTGGGGCTCCATGAACTCAGGTCGAACCCCCACCACCGCCCAGTGGACCGACTACTCCTTCGAGTTCATGCCCGGTGAGGTGAAAGGCGGGGGGACGCTGCACTTTCGTTTCTCCCAGGTGCCGGGGGATGTCTGGCTGGCCGACGTGCGGATTCAGGATGCCGAGACGGGCGAGGACGTTCTGCCGCAGGGAAGCTTCGCGACGGAAGAGGGCTTCGCAAAGGTCTGGCTGCATTGGCCGGTAGGTGAGGAGAATACCGTGGGGAAAATGGCGGTGGAGAACGGTGCGGTGCGCGTGACGCTCAATGCCCCTCCCTCCGGCAAGTGGCCGGACTTCCATCTGTACAGCCGCACCGGAATGAGCTTCGCACCGGAGCGCCTTTACCGCTGCAGCTTCCGGGCGCGTTCGGAGCCTGACCAGGAGCTTCGCGTCGCGCTGTACAATGTAACCGGGGGTGTGTGGAACTATGTGGGCGGGCCCCCGGGCTCATTCCTGAGCCAGGTCGCCCTCGCCAGGGACGCCGGGGTGGACCTGCTTTCTTTCAGCGCACCCAACTGCTGGCTGCCGCCCGAAGAACCCCAGACCTGGACGGCGCTGGACGACCTGTGCCGGCGCATTATCGCCGTAAACCCCAACGCCCTCCTTGTCCCCCGTGTCAGCGCCAATGCGCCGGATTGGTGGCTGGACCGCAACCCGGATGCGCGGATGGTGTACGACGGCGATCAGGTGAAGAACGTCTCCTGCGTCTCCCACCGTGGGTACCGGGAAGCGGTCTGCGCTCATCTTGAGAAGCTTTGCAGGCATCTCGCGGAAGCCTTCCCGGACCACTTCGCGGGCATCCACCCGTGCGGCCAGAACACCGGCGAGTGGTTCTACCAGGACACCTGGGGCAGGCCTTTGAGCGGGTATGACCCGGCCACGCGAGCCGCTTTTCGCGAATGGCTGGCGGCGCGTGGGGAACCGGATGCAGCCACTGCTGAACCTCCCAGTGCGGATGACCGGCGCGCTCATCCGTACGGTCTGCTGCGCGATCCGGCGCGGGAAAAGCGGCTCATCGATTTCGCGCGGTTCCAGCAGCAGGAGATGGCCGATCACGTGGCGGCGATGGCGGCGGCGTGTCGCCGTGGAACCAATGGCGAGCGGCTTGTGGTCTTCTTCTTCGGCTATCTCTTCGAATTCGCGCCCGCCCAGTGCGGTGCGCCCACCTGCGGTCATTACGCACTCTCGACTCTCCTGAAGAGCAGGGATATCGACATCCTCTGCTCGCCGATCTCCTACACCGATCGGGATTGGATGGGCACGGCGCCCTCCATGACCGTGGCCGAGAGCGTCACCGCCGCGGGGATCATGTGGCTCAATGAAGACGACTCGCGCACATTCCTGGATCCCCGCACCGCCGAGCATGTGCAGGAGGGCGGGCTGGTGGACCTCGAGCAGACGCGGCAAGTGATGTTGCGCAACACCGCGCAGGCGGCGCTTCGCGGGTTCGGGACCTGGTGGATGGACCTGCCGGCGCAAGGATGGTTCAACGACGCCCGCATCTGGGACGAAATCGAGCGCCTGCGCCCGGTGGACGAAGCAATGACCCGGCGCGCGCAGCCCTTCAGACCGGACATCGCGGCGATCATTGACGAGGACAGTATGTGCCACTTGCCGGGCGGGTCAGCGGCATTCGCGCGCCCGCTCATTTACGAGAGCCGGGCGGCGCTGGGACGGTCGGGGACGGGTTACGGGCAGTACCTGCTGGACGACGCTATCGCGGGAAATGTGCCTGCGAAGCTCCAGGTGTACCTCGCCGCCTGGGCGCTCACGCCCGAAGAGCGGCAGGCTCTTGCTGCCGGCCGCCGCCCGGGGACAACGCGGGTCTGGTGCTATGCGCCGGGGTACATCTACCCGGACCGGCAGGACATCGGGGGCATTGAGGAGATCACCGGTTTCCCGGCGAAGGCCGTCGCGCTGGAGTCTGCGGAGGTCACCCCAACCGCAGCCGGCCGCGCGCTTGGTCTGACTGAGCCGTGGGGGCCGAAGGCAGCGATCCGTCCGCTGTTCGCGGTGGAATGTGCGCCGGACGAGGCCCTTGCCACGTATTCGGATGGCTCGGCGGCGGTTGCGGTGCGGCGTACCGACGCCGGCGTCGATGTGTTCGTGGGCGTCCCGAAGCTCACACCGGAACTGGTGCGCGCGCTCGCCGACATCGCCGGCGTACACCTGTTCACCCGGGGCAATGCAACGGTCTGGGCCGCGGAGGGGTTCATTTCCTTCCAGGCCCACGAGAGCGGGCCGCTCACCTTCGACACGGGCAGGGAAGGCCCGGTGTTCGACGCACTGGACGGCGCCCTGCTGGGCCAGGGCCCGCAGGTGACGCTGGACGTCAAGCAGGGCGAGGTCCGGGTGCTCAGGTACTGAGAACACTCTCGGCGAGGTAACCCAAGTCATGCGAACCGGAATAGCCGTGGTTAGCATCTGCGTCTCGCTGGCGGCGTCGGGTTTCTGCGAAGCCCTGCCGACTGTGCGGATCGAGGGGAACGCAAGAACAATCGGCATGGGCCGAAGCGTCATCATCTCCGCGACGGCGACCTTGCCGGATGGTCAGCCTGCCGCCGGCTGGCAGTTGCTGCCCTACGTGAACGACACGCGCTGGGGTTCCCACGAGTTCACCGATGAAAACGGGCAGGCGCGTTTCATCCTGCCGCTGCCCACGCCCGGGGTGAAGCACATTCAGGTGCTGGCGCGGAAGATCGAGAGGAAGCCTCTCGAACACTGGATCTGGGACACGCGGCAGGGGGTGCCCGGGCCGGTCTACCTGCAACGCTCTTTCACGCTCCCTGCCGAGCCCGAGAGCGCCACGCTCTGGGTGGCGGTGGATGACGTTGCCACCGTGTTCCTCAACGGGACGAAAGTGACTGACAAGGGAGGCTGGCAGGACAACAAGGCGGTGGCGGTGCCGCTAGATCTGCTGCGCGCGGGAGAGAACGTGCTCTCGGCGCGCGCGGAGAACGGCACGGGACCTTGCGGGCTCCTGGTGCGGCTCGAAGTGAAGACAGCGCAGGGAGAATTGCGCGTCTCTAGTGACACGTCCTGGCGCGCATTTGCTGAGGAGCCCGCGGGCTGGCCGGGCTCGATGGCGAACGGCGGGGACGCCGCCGTGACCTACGGCGATGCCAACACCGGCGTGGTGGTTCCCGAGCCCTGGCCGGGACTTGACCGCACCGCGATCATGGCCGGTTCGCCCAGGATCGAGGGTGCAGCGGAGTCCAACACCGTCACCGTCCAGGTGCGCGCTCGGAAACTGGAGACGCCTCCGGCTGACCCGCGGACGGTTATTATCGCCCAGTGGGAACCGTGGTTCACGCCGCGAAACGCCACCTGGACCACCGGGCCCGGCGTGCCGCTCATGGGCCTGTACTGGTCGAGCAACCCGGAGGTGGCTCGTCAGCATCTCATCTGGTTCATGGAGTCCGGCGTGGACGCATTGCTCGCGGACTGGTCCAATCACATCTGGTTCTCGAAGAGCTGGAAAGAGATCGGTCCCGGGTCCTGGGAGATTATCAACAACACCACGCTGATGATGGATGTCATGGCACAGATGCGCCAAGAGGGACATCCGGTGCCGAAGATGACGCTGCTCAGCGGCATTAGCCACGTGCGACCGGAAGGCCCCACAGCAGTACGCGAACAGCTTGCCTTCATCTGGGACACCTACATCGCGAACCCGAAGTACCAGGGGCTTTGGGTCGAATTGGACGGCAAGCCCCTGGTTGAGATCCTCGATCTGGGCGCTTCGTATGTGCGGGAGAACATCCAGTTGGACGATCGGTTTGCGATCCGATTCGTGGGCGTGAGCCAGGATGTGAACGGCACCGACAAGTATGGCCTGTGGACCTGGATGGATTGGAAGCGCCCCGTGCCCACTATGCGCGACGGGATCGCTGAAGCGATGACGGTGTCCATCGGGAGTTTCGGCGGCGAGGGTTGGATGGGTCGGGAATCGCGGGGGCACAGGTGGGGCGCGACCCTGGCGGAAGACTGGTTGCATGCATTGCGGGAGCGACCGCGCTTTCTGCATCTGCACCAGTTCAACGAGTTCGCCGGGCAGCCCGAAGGCCAGGGCCATGGACCCAACAAGGACCACTACTACGACAGCTACAGCGCCGAGTTCAGCGACGACTTCGAGCCCACCTCGCTTAGCGCGCCCGCGTATAGATGTGACAGCGGCTGGGGTTTCTACTATCTGAACCTCGTCCGGGCGCTCGTAGACCTGTACCGGCGTCCGGAGCCTGACACCACGGTGGTCGTGCTCACCTCGCCCACTGCGGAGCGCCCCGGGCACAGCATGATCCCGGTGGTGCGTGACGATGACCTGCGGCTGAAGTGGATGACCGTGGGGCGACCGGCGAAGGGTTTCACGATCCTGGTGAATGACCGGGTGGTGGCCCGTAATGTGAAACGCGACCGGGAGAAGGTCAACCTGCGCGGCATCCCGGACGGCCTGGTGCGGGTGAAAGTGGTCGCCGAGGGCACGCGGTCTCGGTACCGGCTGTCGTACACCGAGGACTCGCTGCCCCTGGAGAACCTGGAGCCTGCATGGATGGAGGCGACATTCCGGATAGAGCGCGGGCAATGAGGCGAACTGCGGCCGGCGAGACGCCGGCCCCACGCGGGCGAGACACAGGGCCTACTCCGGCAGAAGTACATACACCGGGTCAGGTGTGAGCCTGACCCGGCCCTCAGTCAGTGCAAACTGGCGGCCCATCATGTCCCAGGCTTGCGTCGCACCGGGGAATGCGTGGCCCGTGCGCTTGGTGGAGATGTAACCGATCTGTGTGCACGTCATGCGCTGGCAGGCTTAGCCCGCACGGACGTTCTCGGTCTCCCGGGCGTAGGTGATCCCCAGCGGCCCCTTGGATGAGCACGAGTTGTCCTTCCAACCGGGTGCGACGCCATCTGCGCCGTACTCTCCCTCGAAGCCACCGTTCTCCAGGAGGTTCCCCGCGCAGGCAACGGACAGGACGGCGATCGCGAGTACGATCGCGCAGGCTCTCATGGCGTCTCCTCCCGGACTGTGCGGCATCCGACTGGCAGAGGTTCCCCCGATGGGCAGCGCTGGCCTTCGCGGAGGGGGATGGAAGGGGCTGCAGGGAGCCGAGGCGAACACTTCTGCGCCAGGTTGCTGTCTCCCCTCCCTGCGCGAGATGTCGTCACCCACAGGAGGATTCGTCACATGCCCCGCACACCGGTCCTGGTGATTGCCGCACTGCTGGCAACCCTCGCCGCACTGCCCTCTCTCGCGGCGGATTTCGTCTGGATCGAAGGCGAGGCCACGACCTCCGCCAACCTGAATGTCAATGTCTCCGGCTGGGGGCGTACCGAGTTCCTGTCCGAAGGCAAGTGGCTCCATATCAGCGTGGACGCGGATAAGGTGGAGAAGGAGGTCCCCGAAGAGGGCGGTCTGCTGCGGTATGAGTTCACCGCCCCCGCCGAGGGCAAGTACGAGGTGTGGGACCGCATCGGTTTCGAGTTCGTGCGGTCACCTTTCGAGTGGCGGATCGACCAGGGCGAGTGGGAGACCATCGCCCCGGACAGGCTCACTACCGACCTGATGGAGCTTGATGTCTGGTGCGAGGTGGCCTGGCTCAAACTGGGGGAGAGGCAATTGGCCCCAGGCCCACACACGCTGGAGATCCGCCTGCCCCGCATCAAGGACGACAAGGGCAAGTTCGCCAGGATCCTGTACGCTTCCGATGTTGTCTGCCTGAGCGCCGAACCCTTCCATCCCTATTCACATTACAAGCCGGGCGAGGATTGGCGCACTGACGAGGATCGTGCCGCGGCTGAGCACGTGTTCTCGCTACCGGAGCCTGATGCCGCCGCGGGACGGTCCTCGGTGAAGCTGGACGGAACCTGGGAAGTCTGCCGCAATGACGAGCAATTGCCGGGCCCGGTCGCCGCGCCGATACAGGACTTCCCCGCACTGCCGCGCTGGACGGCGATCAAGGTTCCCGGCGACAAGAACACGTTGCGCCCCGACTTGATCTTCTGCCACCGGCTGTGGTACCGCACGCGGGTGAATGTGCCCGAGTCCTTGGCAGGGCGCGGGTTCTTCCTGGTCTTCCCCCAGAACAATCTAAACACAACCGTCTTCGTGAACGGGACCTACTGCGGGTTCGACAAGAACCCCTTCGCCCGGGTCCAGATTGACGTAACGCCGGGGATGAAGCCCGGGGTGAACGAGATCTGGGTGGGTATACGCGACGCGTGGTATGGCCGGTCGGCGAACCCCAACAACCCCATGAAACTGCGCAAGACATTCAACATCCCCGCGCGGTTTTTCGATAATGGCTGGCAGGACCTGGCCTACCCTATCTGGCACCACGGGGAGTCCGGAATCCTCAACACGCCTGAGCTGGTGGCCGCCGGGCCGGTGTACGTGGCGGACGTTTTCTGCAAGCCCTCGGTGACTCGCAAGCGGCTGGAAGCGGAGGTGACGCTGACGAACCCGGGCGCGCAACTGCAGGCAGGGGAGTTGCGCTGGGAAGCGGTCAATGAGAAGACGGGCGAAGTTGAGAAGACCTTCGAACCCACGCCCTTTGCAGTTGCGGCCGGGGAGATGCTCACGCTGGCACTCCAGGAAGCTTGGGAGAATCCGAAGCTCTGGTGGCCGGATGAGCCCAATCTCTACCGGCTGCGCACCAGCCTTGTCATCGGCGGACAGACAGTCGACGTCGCCGAGACCCGCTTCGGCTTCCGGGAATGGGCCTGGGACGGCCGGGACTTCAAGCTGAACGGGCTGGTTTGGCACGGGTGGGCCGACTGTTTCACGGCGTCGGGCAGGGAGGAGTGGCTACGGCTATACCACGAGTTCAACCAGAAGATGATGCGTTTCTGGGGCACGACCTGGCAGGGGATGCCGCCCGGCGAAGCGCTGGACTGGTTTGACGAGAAGGGAATCATCGTGCGCCGTAGCGGCATGCTGGACGGCCAGGCTATCGGTTACTACGCGGTGGAGCGCGATGAGGATCTGAAGAAGCTGTTCGGCACCGAGATCAAGATGGAGTTGCTCAATAACTGGAAGGACCAGGTGCTGGCGTGGGTCAAGGGCGAGCGCAACCACCCGTCGGTCATGATCTGGTCGCTGGAGAACGAATGGTTGTACATCAACTGCATCAATCTCTACGGGCACCTGATGGATCAGTTCGAGGCGGTTGTCACCGACGTGTCCAATGCCGTGCTCGACCTCGACCCGACGCGCCCGACCATGGTGGATGGCGGCGGCGCGACCAAGGCGCAGACCCTCCCGGTACACGGGGACCATTACGTGGTTGGCAAGCCCCAGGAGTACCCGGATCTCGCTTACAAGGCCAACCCGAAAGGCGGCGGACGGGGACGCTGGGAGTGGGATCAGCAGCGCCCGCGCTTCCTGGGCGAGGACTTCTATATGACCGGCAATCACCCGGAGGTCGCTTACTTCGAGGGTGAGGGTGCTTTCGCGGGCAAACCGGTGCGCGGCGTTGCGATTTGGGAGCGCATTCTGCACGAGGGCTACCGCTGGGCCGGTTACGGGGCGTGGCATTTCTGGCTGGGCCAGAACGATACGGACAGGAGCCAGTATATCGCCATGAGCCCTCGGGCGGTGTTCTGCCGCCAATGGGATTGGACCTTCGAATCGGGACAGCAAGCGCAGCGCACCTTTGGCATCTTCAACGACAGCCGCTTCGCGGACCCGATCACCTTCAGATGGGCGCTGAGCTTCGACGGAAAGCAGGTTGCCGGGCGTGAGCAGGAATACGCAATTGCGCCCGGAGAGAGCGTGAAGTTCGACGAGACCATCCCGATGCCGGCGATCACCGGGCATCGGGAGGAGGGCGAGCTTACGCTGGCCCTGTATGTGAGGGGTGAGGAAGTGTTCCGGGACGTGAAAGCGGTCTCGGTACTCAAGCCGGGCGCCCCGGAAGGCATCACAACCCTGAATACCGACACACTTGCCGTCTACGACCCGCAAGGCGCAGTGTCGCGCTTCCTGAGGGAGCAGGGCATCCCATTCGCCGCCGTGGGGTCTCTGGATACGGTGCCGCAGGGGACGAAGGTGCTTCTGGTGGGCAAGGACGCGTTGGATGCGCGGGAGGCCAGTTCCAGCCGGCTGGCGGCGCTTGCAGCGGGAGGCATGCGCGTGGTGGTGTTGGAACAGGAGCACCCGCTCCGGTACCAAGGACTGCCGGCGGAGATGGCATCCGCGATCAATGAGGGACGCACGGCTTTCGGGGAAGACCTGGAGCACCCCGCATTGCGCGGCCTGCAGCAGAAGGACTTCTTCACCTGGGGAGCGGACCGGCTTGTTTATCGCAATGCCTACGCCAAGCCCGGCCGGGGTGCGCGTTCTCTCGTGCAGTGCGACGACCACCTGCGCTTCACTGCGCTGGCCGAGGTCCCGGTGAACGAGGGCCTCATGCTGCTGTGCCAGTTGCAGGTGTGCGACCAGATCGCCACCAACCCGGTGGCAAAGCAGCTTGCGCTCAATCTGCTGGGCTACGCCGCGACCTACACGCTGGAGTTCAGCCCGGTTACAGTGGCGCTGGAGGAAGGCTCGCAAGTCGCGAAGGCGCTGGACGCCATGGGGCTGGAGTACACGCGGGCGGCGGGCCCGCTGGAAGCCCTGGCGGACGGCGCGGCGAAGATCGCGGTGGTGTCGGCCTCCCCAGAAAACCTGAAGCTGCTGGCGGCGAACTTGGACGCGGTGCGGCAGTTCAACGCACGCGGTGGAAGCCTGATCCTGTGCGGCCTCACGCCCGAAGGCCTTGCGGACTACAACACCATCGTGGGCGTGGACCACATGATCCGGCCCGGCAAACGGGAGCGTGTGGTGTTCCCGCCGGTGCGCGATCGACTGATGTCCGGGCTGACAACCGGCGACGTGGTGCTCTTTTCCTCGGAACGCATCTTCTCGTGGACCCAGGGCAACTATGTGGTCAGCGACATGTTCACCCATGTGGTGGACTACGACGAGGTCGCGTCCTTCGGCAGCTCGCCTTTCTGGGCCTATGACAACATCACCAACGGGTTCTTCTCGGCCGACGGTTGGCCGCTGATCATCAATTTCCCAATCAACAAGGACAACTCGCCCTACGACGTGACCATCACGCTGCAGAAGCCCCAGACCATCCGGGAGTTCACCTGGGTCGGCAACACCTTCTACTACCCGCAGAACCGCGTGAACCTGATTTTCGATGGCAAGCGCGATGAAGCGCTGTCTTTCGCGGTGGAGCCCAATGCTGAGCCGCAGACCTTCGCCGTGGACCCACCGCGCGAGGCGAGGGAGGTCACGCTGCAGATCGCCGAATGGACTCCGGTGCAGGGCAAGGCACCGAACATCGGCATCGACAACGTGTACCTGAAAGCCGTGCGTCCGGCCGAGTTCTATCGCGATGTGAAACAGATGCTCAATGTGGGCGGGCTGATGCGCTACGTAAAGGGCCCGGGGAATATCGTCCTGTGCAATATCAACTTCAAGGACGCCGAAGACGTGCCCGAGAATGCGGTGAAGAAGCGAAATATCCTGGCGACGATCTTGCGCAATCTCAAGGCGCCTTTTGCGGGTGGCAAGACGGTAGTGGCAGGGGCGGACCTGCAGTACACGCCGGTGGATCTGTCGAAGTACGCCAATCAGTACCGCAACGAGCGCGGATGGTTCGGGGACCCGAAGTTCACCCTCAAGGACCTGCCAAACGGCCCCCACATCTTCGCAGGTGTGCCATACAACGTGTATGAGTTCGCGACCTCCCCGGTGTTCAACTGCATCATGCTTGGCGGTGACGGGGTACCTAACGACCCGCCGCGCGAAGTGAAGGGAATCGCGGTGAACCAGAAAGCCGACGCCCTGTTCTTCCTGCATACCGCGCGGTTGGATGTCCGACGCAACGACCGGGAGATTCGCGAAGGCAAGCAGTATGAGACGTTGCGCTATGTGGTCAACTACGCGGACGGGCAGAGCGTGAACGTGCCGGTGTTCGCGGAGATTGACATCGAACATTACCGGCAGAAGTCGCCGGTGGCAATTCCGGGTGCGCAGATCGCCTGGACGCGCGAGTACGAGGGGACCGAGTTCTCCGCGGTCCTGTACTCGATGCAGTGGAACAACCCGCGCCCGGATACCGAGATTGCGTCCGTGGACATGATGTATGGCGACCAGCCGCGCGGTATCCCCGCGCTGCTCGCACTGACCGCAGCAAAGACGGGGGAGTAGACACATGATCGGGAACGAAAACCGCGGCACGTTCTACCTGATCCCCCATACGCACTGGGAAGGCGCGGTCTTCCAGACCCGCGAGGCGTACCTGGAGATGGGGCTGCCCAACATCCTGCGGGCGCTGGCCCTGCTCAAAGCCGATCCGGACTACCGGTTCACGCTGGACCAGGTCTGCTATGTGAAGCCCTTTCTCGAACGCTACCCTCATGAGGCTCCGGCGTTTCGGCGGTTCGTGAACGAGGGGCGGCTGGCCATCGTCGGTGGCACCGACTCGATGCTGGACGTGAACATGCCGGGCGGCGAATCGTGGGTGCGCCAGGTGCTGTACGGCAAAGGTTACTTCCGGCGCGAACTGGGGGTGGATGTGACCGTGGGCTGGCAACTGGACACCTTCGGCCACCACGCCCAAATGCCCCAGTTGCTCAGGCTGTCGGGCCTGCACTCCTTCTGGTTTTTCCGCGGAGTGCCGGACTGGGACACGCCGGGCGAGTTTCTCTGGCAGGGCATCGACGGCACGCGCATCCCCGCCTTTTGGCTCCCGGAAAGCTATGCGGTGAGTTACGGGTCGCCGAAAACGCTGCCGGAGTTCAGCGCGTTCATGCAAGCCCGATATGACGCTCTCGGGCGCTATTCACCCGGACCGTTGCGAGCCGGGCCGGGTGGGGCGGATGTTTGCGCTCCCGAGGAGCACCTGCCCGGATTGGTGCGCGAGCACAACGCCAGTTCCCAGCGCGGCGTGCAACTTCGGCTCGCGACCCCGCTGGACTTCGAGGCTGACGTGAAGCTCGGGCCCAACGCGCCGGTAGTCTCGGGCGAACTCAACCCCATCTTCCAGGGCATCTACAGCAGCCGCATTGAGCTGAAACAGCAGACCCGCCGGCTCGAAACCTTGCTCACAACCGCCGAGAAGCTCGGGGTTCTCCTGTGCGCGCTGGGAGAGCCCGTTTGCGACGACCAAGTGTGGGAGGCGTGGGAGCGCGTACTGTTCAACCAGGCCCACGACCTCATGTCCGGCGTGATGACCGACCGGGTCTATGAGGACACGCTGCAGAGCTTTGATTTCGCCCGGCGGATTGCCGAGCAGGAAGTCGAGACGCGCCTGCGCCGGTATTCGGAACGCCTGAACACGCAGGGCGATGGGCAGGCGCTGGTAGTGTTCAACCCGCTGGGGTCTTCACGGACAGATGCGGTCCTCGCGACGGTGGGGTTCGCGGATGTCGGTGTGCGGGCGCTGCGCGTGCTGGACCCCGACGGTGAGCCGGTCTGCGCCCAGATCATAAGTGAACAGCGCCTTGAGGGTGGCGGGCTGGTGGAAGCGCGCATCGCTTTCATCGCACGGGATGTCCCGGCGCTTGGCCACCACGTCTACCGCATACTGCCCGCCGAGCCGGATGATCCAGATGCTGCGAAGCTGGGTGAAGTGGGAAGTACCGGCGTGTTGGAGAGCGACCTGTACCGGGTGGAAGTCGACCCGCAGACCGGAGCAATCAGCAGCATCATGTGCAAGGCGGATGGCCGGGAGGTCCTGCGCGCTCCGGGGAACATTGTGGTGCGCGAGGAGGACCATGGAGACCTGTGGGAACTCTATCGGCCGCTGGACGGCGGCAGCCGAATCGCCATGAATGAGCCGCACCCCGTCCCGCCGCGAGGACAGGCGCTGTACAGCGATGAGCAACGCGGCGAGACCGGCCACGGCGTCAGCGGTCCGGTATTCTCGGAGTTCACCGTGGCGCACCCCCTCGGTAACGAGGGACGCTTCCGCACCACGGTGCGTGTCTACAATTCGCTGCCACGGATTGAGGTCCGCACAGACATACTGAATGACGAGAAGTTCGTGCGCTACCGGGTCATTTTCCCGACCACCATCGCGAGCGGCGAGAACGTGCACGAGATCCCCTTCGGGGCAATCACGCGGCCTGAAGGCATCGAGTTCCCGGCACAAAACTGGGTGGACTGGAGCGATGGACAGATTGGTCTCGCATTGCTCAATCGCGGCCTGCCCGGGAACGCGGTCATTGATGGCACGCTGGTGCTGTCACTCCTGCGAAGCACGTGCATCGTCGCCTATGGGTTCGGCGGTGGGTACGGGCCGGGGATGTCTTCGGATACCGGGTTCGAACTGGGGAAGGAGCTGACTCTCGACTACGCGCTGGTACCCCATTCAGGCGACTGGCGGCAGGCCGGGCTGGCCCAGGAGGGACAAGCGTTCAACTGCCCGCTCATGGCCTGTTCAGCGGCGAACCACCCGGGCGGACTGGGGCTGTGTCATGGCTTCGTACAGGTCGCGCCGCAGAATGTGGTAGTTTCCACGCTGAAGGTGTCCCACAGCGGTTGCGCAGTGGTGCGAGTATACGAGTCCCACGGGGAGGCAACGGACGACGTGCGGATCCGCTTACCCGAGGGAGTGGAGAGAGCCGAGGAAGTGAACCTGTTGGAGGATCCACTGGGCGATGTTGAGGTTGCGGACGGTGAGGCCCGGTTCAGCCTGCGGCCCTTCGAGATCAAGACGCTGAGGTTCGCCTTGCCCTGACCGGGTTACGGCACCGGTCCCTCCGCTTCGTCCGCTTCGCGCAATGCATCTATCTTCGCCAGTGCTTCCGCGCGTCCGGGTTGGCCCTCGGCGGGGATTGCGCCGAACGCGAGCAAGCGCGAGAACACGCACACCGCCTCCGAAGAAGCAGCGATCACCGCGTAGCCGCGTATCGCTGGGCAACCTCGTCCTGAGTCAGCGCGCGGTTGTAGATGCGGACCTCGTCGATTAGCCCACCGAAGCTCCCGCCGTGGCAACTGGGGTACTCGAAATTGCCGATCATCACGGGGTACGGATTGGGGTTCGGGAATCCCACTCGAGCGCGTTCGTCCTGGAGTGCGCCGTCGATGTACATGCGCAGGCTGGCTCCGTCCCAGGTGGCCACAACATGGGTCCACTTGCCGGGCTCGGGCGGGGTCTTGCTGGATACCCTCGGCTCCCAGTTTACCGCGGGTGTGCCCACGTGCACGAAGAAGGAGATACGCCCACCTTCGGGCTGCTTGTCCAGGCGCAGGAGGTACTCGTCGTTCTTCGCGATGATGATGTGCGACCGGTCATCGGGAGCACCGGGGCAGATCCAGGCTTCCAGGGTGAGCTGCTGGTCAAGGTTGAGCCACGCGCGGCGGCCCAGTCGCACAGCGGAATCCTCGGCAGTGAAGGACAACGCGGTCCCGATCTTGCCGGGCACCCATTGCGGCGCGGTTATGCGAGCGCGGTGCCCGAAGGGTGATGAAGCCAGGGCAATGCGCCCCTGGCCCTCGTCGAAAGACAAGGCTGCTACCGGCGGCTGCGCGGCGCAGGAGATGGTGATGCCCAACAGCGTCACAACAGGGAGCAATGCTTTCATGCAGGTCACCCCGAACAAAGCGGAGGCTCATTGCGCGCGAACGTCGAAGATTCTTCGACGTGGGAGCGCAGGCGACCTGTATGGTTGGCGCTCGGGACGAACGCGGGGAGGGCCGCTGGAAGGGCGGCCAATCCGGGTATCCGCGCAGCCTGGTTCACGAGGGGCACCTGTATGCCACCGTGTCGCGGCAGGAAGAGGGCGCGGAGGTGCTCCGGGGGACGTTGGGTGAGTTGGGGCAATGCTGAGTCTGTAAGGAACGGCTGCCAGTCAGCATTGTCTTTTCCACGAACGGCGAACCGCAGGTAAGGAAGGCCGGCGTCGGGCGGATCTGAGCCCGCCACACAGAGGGAGCCACCGATGACCAACTTCGCCCGGGACTGCCGCATTCTGCGCAACGTATTGGTGCCCATGCGGGATGGCGTCAGTCTCGCCACCACCGTATACCTGCCCACTGAAGCCGGGACATACCCCACGGTTCTCGTGCGCACTGCGTACAACCGGGTGCCCATGCAGGGAGTGGACTTCGCCCGGCGTGGGGTCGCCTTCGTGGTCCAGGATGTGCGTGGGAGATACGGTTCCGGCGGCGAGTGGTATCCCTTCGTCAATGAGACCGCGGACGGCGAAGACACTCTGAACTGGCTGGTGGCCCAGGACTGGTGCAACGGGCGCGTGGGGATGTTCGGCGACTCATATCTCGCCGCCACTCAGTTCTACGCGGCGCTCTCAGGACACCCG
This sequence comes from Armatimonadota bacterium, assembly GCA_013314775.1. NCBI lineage: Bacteria > Bacillati > Armatimonadota > Armatimonadota bacterium. Next base: position 106,115 of record JABUFB010000012.1, read on the forward strand.
GCCCTGTGCGCGCTGGTGCCGCGGTTTATGGCCGGCGATTGCTGGAAACGCGCGTATTACTGCGATGGGGTTTTCAGCCTTGGCCTGACCTGGAGCTGGCTGTGCTTCGAGTGTTCCGCGCCCACATCCCAGGCCGCGCTGATGCCGCTTTTCGACGTGCGGTCGCTGCTGTCGTCACTCCCGGTTGCGGAAATGGATGTGGCAAGCGGTGCGGGCATCGTGCCCTGGTATCGCGACTATGCCCTGAGCAACCGGTACGGGCCCCAGTGGGAAGTCACTAACGTCCGCAAGGACTTCGCCCGCGTACGCGCACCGATGCTGCTCATCGGGGGCTGGTATGACTACTACGCGGGCGAGACCTTCCGCAACTATCAGGCCTTACGAGAACTGGCTCCCAGCGCCGAACTGCGGGACAGCCACCGGGTGATCATTGGCCCGTGGACCCACGGCATCAGCGGCAACAGTGTCCTCGGCGAACTGGATTTCGGGCCTGCCGCGAATGACGAGAATGGGGCCACTGACCGCTGGCTATCCACGCTGCTGAGCGGCGGTTCGCCGGCGGATGTGCAGGAGGCGCCGGTGCGGATCTTCGTGATGGGCCGCAACCAGTGGCGCGACGAGTGGGAATGGCCCCTGGCGCGTACGCGCTATGAGGATTGGTTCCTGCATGCCCACGGGGCCCTCAACCCTGAACTGCCCGGCGATGAGCCGCCGGATGAGTATGACTATGACCCCGCGGATCCCGTGCCCACTCGAGGTGGGAACCACTCTATCGGCCCGTATAACCCGGGGCTGTACGAGCTGGCCCAACCGGGACCCTTCGACCAGCGCGAGATTGAGCAACGCCCGGACGTGCTCACGTACACTTCCGATGCCCTTGGCGAGGACCTGGAGATCACGGGGCCGGTAACCGTGACCCTGTTTGCGAGTTCGTCGGCGCCGGACACTGATTTCGTGGCGCGGCTCACGGATGTGCACCCCGACGGCCGCTCGATGAACATCACCGAGGGCGTGATCCGGGCGCGGTTTCGCGATGGCGTCTGTGGGCCGCCGAAGCTCATGCAGCCCGGCACGGTGTACGAACTCACCATCGATCTCGACGTGACCAGCAATGTGTTCCTGGCGGGGCATCGGCTGCGACTGGACATCACCAGCAGTAACTTCCCGCTCTGGGACCGGAACCTGAACACCGGTGGAGACCCAGCGACGGATACCACCTGGCAGGTGGCGCGGCAGACCATTCATCACAGCGCCCGATATCCGTCGCGGGTGCGACTGCCCCTGATCCCGCCGGAAACCAAGCGAAAGGCGGCAGGCAATGACTGCTGACAGGCTGCCCCAGTGGCTGAAGTGGCCCGGCGATGACTGGGAGCGAATCACCCCAAAGCAGGCCGGGCTTGATGAGGCCGGTTTCGCGGCGGCGCTTGCCGCGACCCCGGTTGAAGCTGCCGGCTGGGGCGGCACGGCTCCCGCGCCCCATGAATACGGGGCGGCTCTGACCCGAGGCGGATATCTCGTCCACACCTGGGGCGACCCAGAGTTCAAGACGCCCTCGGCGTCCCTGGGCAAGTGCATGACTCGGGCACTGGTGGGGATCACCGCTGAGGCCGGCCTGGTGGACCCAGACGCACCGGTACGAGAAGTCTGGACCGGACGCGGGCAGCTTTCGCATGAGCACAAGTGCATGGACGAGGGTTTGCACCGCGAGATCACCTGGCGGCAACTGCTCAATCACGAGGCGGGGTTCGTAATTGAGAGCGGCTATCACTGGCGCACCCGGACGGGCTTCCACGAGGAGTTGCCCGAAGGCGTGCAATGGACCGGCGACCCGGTTTTCGACAACTACGCACATACGCCACCGGGCGCCACAGTGCGGTACTCCAGCGCAGGGTACTGGCGGCTCGGTCAGGCGCTTACGGCCCTGTGGCAGCGGGACCTGAAAGATGTGCTCGACGAGCGGCTTTTCTCGAAGCTTGGCATTCCGGCGGAGCGCTGGGACTGGACCCCCGGAAGAGTGCTGTTCGAGACCCGCAACTGGTACCCTGATTTCCCCGGATACGGCGAATACGTGGACGGTCCGTGGGAGATCGAAGGAATTGTGGTGCGCGGGGGCCCGGGCTGGGTGGTCATGTCGCCCCTCGACCTGGCGCGCTTCGGGCTGCTGGTTGCGACGCACGGTATCTGGCGTGGCGAACGCATCGTGGGCGGGGAGTGGCTCCAGGGCCACGGAGGGGTGGACATCCACGTGGTCGGCGGCGACCCCGAGACGCTGGTGTCTGTCGCGAAGACCAATATCCGGGCATTCCCCTTCGGCAACGAGATCGGCTGGCTCGGCAAGTTCCGGTTTCCGCCGGACCTGGTTGTCGGGCCCGTAAAGGTCGGCTGATCGCCCGAGGTCCCCTTGCTTGCTGCGCCGAAATGTGTACCACTCTCCGCCCTGGAAGGTGGTGCGCCCGTGTCTGCCCTTTCGCTGTTCGCGCTCCTGCTCGCCGCGCTGTCCCCTTGTTTCGCGCAGTCCCCGGGCAGTCCTCTGCAGCCCCTGGAACCGGATGAAAACACCTGCGTCCTTTACCACTTCGACGAGGGCGAAGGCGCGGTCCTGCACGATGCCAGCCCGCATGGGAACCACGCCGAGTTGCGCGGGCCCCAGTGGTCGCCGGGGAAGTTCGGCAGCGCGCTGTGGTTCGACGGCGAGGATGACTGCGTGTTCCGCGAGGTGCCGGAGTCGATCCGAGATCTGAGGCAAATTACTGTGGAGTGCTGGGCGAACCAGGAGCACACGTCGGGACGGCGGTTCATGGCGGGGCAGGACGTGGGCTTCCACTTCGAACTGGACGACGGTTCAGGCGCCTCGATCTCCCTGTACAACAAGGGCGGCGGAGTGCCCAATGCGGAGGGCAAACCCCACCAGCAGGTAGCCTCGCAGGTGGGCAGTCTACGGCCCGGGCGCTGGCACCATGTGGCGATTACCTACGATGGGAAGATGGTGAGCTTCTTCATCAACGGGGTGCTCAAAGCCCGGCATCCCGGCCCGTCGGACTTCTCGCTGGGCGCTCCCTCGCGGGGCCTGTGGCTTGGATGCTATGTGGGGATGGATTACTGGTTCAGCGGCCTGCTGGACGAGTTCCGGGTCTCCAACTGCGTGCGCTATGACCCCGATAACAAGCTTACAATCGGTGAGAAGGTGTTTGAGATGCCGGAAGCCGCCGTGCAACTGGTTCGTCCTGCGGCCGCTTTGCGGGAGCCGAAACGCACCGGAGAGGCCACCCTCCGCATGACTCTGCGGAAGCGCTATGGGGGAAATGCTTCCGGGTGGGTCTACCTAAAGCCGCCGGCGAAGCCCGCGGTGGTTGTGGGCGAGTATGCGCTGAAGAACCTCGCAGACGGCGCTGAGACTTCGTTGGACATCGACGTGACTGACGAGTTCGCGGGCGATGGCCGATACATCCTTGGACTTGAGCAGGTGGACACCGGGGGGTACTTCGCACTAAAGCAAGCAACTCTCAGCGCCAAGGGCGCACCAGTTGCATCCTGGGAGGGCGAGGTGCAGTCACGCCGCACCTTCGGTCCGCCGGTGCTAGCGATTCTCGGTGTGGGCGCGGATCGCGCGCCGAACTCGGGACGCATCGTGCTTCTGCCCGGCAACGTGGACCGCGTGCAGGGCGCACCGGAGATCGATGCATCTCGTGCCGACCAGCCGCCCTGCATCGTGGGCGAGGGGCACGTGGAGTGGTGGTTCGACGTGCCAGCGCGGTCGGCATACCGCGTCTATATGCGCTACGCCAGCTCGGGGTTCCGCCCGTGTGACATCGTGGTGGATGGCGTCGATGTGCACCCCTACCACATGGGCGCGCGCAACAGCACAGGACGCACCATGGCGCAGGATGCCTTCTGGGAATACCAGGGAACGGTCACCCTTGATCCGGGCCCACATTGGCTGCGGGTCCAGAATTTCCTGCCGGACATGGTGGCGCTGCGGCTTGATCCCGTGGCGCAAGTCGGTCCGGCGCGGGTGCCGTGGAACAGGTTCCCGGTGCCCGCGGGAGACTTCCTTTGCAGGGCTTCGGACTGGGACGCACGGGCTGATTTCGGAAAGCCGGAGGAACCGTCGGCGAGGCTGGGTCAATCAGGAGATACTTGTGAGTTGCGCTTCGCGACGCGGTTCACCAACACGAATGAAGAAGATCTCTTCGCAGGGGACGCCGTGCGCTTCGTTCATGACTGCGCATGGGATCTGGAACCCTTCGGCAGGGTGAGTTTCGAGTTTCGCGGGCAGGGCAGAGGGCACGTGGTCTCCCTGTGGCTGATAGACGCCAAGGGCGACGAAAAGCTGTTGTGGCGCAGGCGCGACAACTCAGCCGCCCCACAACAGGTGAACGTCCCCCTGTCCTTCGAGGGCAACACGGTGTTCGACCCCGGCCGCGTGTCGGCGGTCTGCGTAGTGCTGGACGAGGGCAATATGCGGGCGGAAGAGGTGAACGATTTCGCGTGCGCGATCATTGCTCCGAAGTTCGAGCGTCGAGATATCATCGCCACACCCGAAGGCTATGCGGCGGCTGTTCTGGCGGCGCGGGAGATGCTGCCTGACGTGCCCGCGAGGGGCGCCACGCTGCTTGCTCCGGGATTCCACCCCTGGACGCAGCCTGTTGTGCCCGAAGAGCACCCGCTGTTTGCGATCACCGAGCCGAAGCCGGTAACACGGGGTGTCCTGGGTTACGATCTGCATTTCACCGGGGCACGTGATATCTCTGCCCCAGCGCTCGACGATTTTCACACCCACTATGACTTCGGCGACATCTGCTGGCCGCACATCGGCATATTACCTCAACGCCGGAATTACGCGGACGACGCGGCGTACGCGAAGGCGCTCGGGGACATGGAAGAGCGGCTGCGCGAGGTGAACCGCCGAAATCTGATCCTGTGGGACATCTGGGGCTATGTGCCCTTCGGCGAAGCAGGCCCGACGCCGCGAGTTGAGCCCGAGCACCACCAGGCCCTGCTGCGGGTGTTCGGCGACCGCTTCCTGGGGTACGACAATGGGGAGCAGGACGGACGGTACATCGGGGCCTACGCGGACCGTGGCCCGCACACCAACCGAAAGGAAGGCTGGGAGGATTTCGTGCGGTGGGACGAGGGCATCTGCAATGACAGCATGAACTTCATGAACGCCACCGGGTCCCTCAACTTTTCCCATTACTACGGGGAACGCGGCGCGCGCACCCTGGGCCTTGAGACCGCGCAAGGACTCCCCAGCGACACTCTTATGTTCGCGTTCCTGCGCGGCGCCGGCAAGCAGTACGGTCGGCTTCTGACCCAGGCCACCTCGATCTGGAACCGCTACGGCTACAACATGTACCACGACCGACGCAATGAGAACCCCGGCGGGTATGGGCTCGGCCCCAACAAGGGCTGTTCCCTCAGCCTGCACCGGCGCCTGTTCTTCCAGAGCTACTCCGGCGGCGACAGCATCGTGGGCACCGAGACCTCCCAGTTCACCGCCGACCGCCTGGAAAGCGGGGCGCCGGAACTCAGCCCCCTGGGTGCCCAGCACCTGGCCATCAAGCGATGGGTCGAGGAACACCCGGACCGGGGCGTCATGTACACTCCGGTGGCCTTCATGCTGGACTTCTACAACGGCTGGAACATGCCGCGCCACCTCTACCGGGGCGACAAGTACAAGATCTGGGGCAAGCTGCCGTACGAAAAGGGCGACTACCTTATCGACGGCATGTTCCGGATGGTCTGGCCCGGTTACGAGGACTGCAGTTATCTGCGCAGTGAGCGCGGCTTCATCACCCCCACACCCTTCGGCGACATCTTTGACGTGCTGAACAACCGCTGCCATCAGGACATCATCCAGCAGTATCAGGCGATCATGCTCCTGGGTGACGTGGAACTGACGCCTGAGATCACCGCGAAGCTCCGGGCCTTCGTGGAGGCCGGCGGGGACCTGATCACCGACGCGAAGCACGCGCGGCAGTTGCCCGAGGAACTCACCGGGGTGACTTGCGGCGACGAGCGTAGAGGGGTTCTGTCCAGGCGCACGGACACCGGCGAGGTGTTCGACGAGCACCCCTATACCTACAGCGTCTTGACGCTCAACGGTGCACAGGCGCTGCTGGTGAATGAGCGGGGGCACGGGTTGGTGACGGTGAACGCGGCAGGTCAGGGCCGGGTGATTGTGGGCGCGGCGGACTACTGGATGACCGACAGGCTGAATTATGCCGCGCCGGAACTGGTGAACATGGAGCACCTTACACGCTGCTGAAAGGTGTACGGGCGGTGCTTGGCGAGTACTTCGGGAGCTTCAGCCCGGTGTCCTGTGAGCCCGGTGGGCTGAATGTGCGGGTAAACTGTTTCGCGAATGACCCGAAGCGGCTGCTGGTGACCTTGACCAACAATGAGCTGTTCGCGGACTGGGAGGGAACGGTCACGGTGCGTCTCGGTGAAGTGGCGCAGGCCAGAGAACTCTGGCTGAACGAGCCGGTTGAGGTGAGTGAGAGGAATCTGAGCCTGAGTGTGCCGGCGGGGGATGTGGCGGTGGTTGATGTGAGGCTGAAGTAGGGCTGAGGCAGCGGTGCAGCTTCAGCAGATCCTGGGTGAAGACGCGTTGGGTACAGGCGCCCGAGTTCGGAAAAGGTCCAAACTCGGGCACCGGTCCCCAATGTGCTAAGATGACAGGGTGATTCTTGGCTCCCGCCTACTTCATCTGCGGCAGGATGATCCCGCGCAGAATGATCTTCTGGCAGAACAGGAAGACCAGTAGCACCGGGATTGAGTTCACGATGAAGGAGGCCATCACCACGTATGGCGCTCCTGCAAGCGTCTGCGAGAACTGGTAGGTCCACACTGCGATGGTCCAGATCTTCGGGTCCTGGGCCACGATGATCGCCCACTCCCACCCATTGTACGCCGCGATGAAGGCGTTCAGCATCCCCACCGCCAGGATCGGTTTGACCAGCGGCAATGAGACCCGGATGAAGATGAGCCATTCGGGCGCACCGTCGATAGTCGCCGCCTCGTACAGCTCCTGGGGCAGCGAGTCGAAAAACCCCTTGAGCAGAAAGATAGTCATGCCGTTTGCTGCACCGGGGAGCACCAGGGCGGCGAAGGTGTTGAGCAAGCCGAGGTCGCGCAGAAGCAGGAAGCCGGGGATCGCTGCGACCGCTGCCGGGAAGGCCATGGTTGCAAGGCAGAAGATGATGATCTTATCTGACCCACGCAGGCGGAACCGGCTCAGGGCATACGCCGCAAGCGGGTTGACGGTAAGCGCGATGAAGACCGCCAGGCAGACCAGAATCACCGTGTTGCGCACCGCGAGGCCACGGTGGATAAGGTAGTCGATGACCGCCATGTAGTTACCGAAAAGGTTGTCGAGCAGGAAGGACCTTTGCTTGTTGTCGAAGGTGACCAGCAGGGCTTGTCCGAAGGGAATGCCGAGCTGCTCAATTGAGGTGAGGTTCAGCCCGTAGGCGGCGTTGATCGCCGCCAAGCTGCCGTGGCGCTTGAGTGCGAATTTCTGGAAGGCTTGCTCGGGCAGGGTGTCGCGGATGCGCCACTGCTCCACGGGGATGTTGGTGCGCAGGAAGTCCATCCAGACCCGGCCCAGGGGGCCGTTGGGGACGGTTGGCGTGAGCTTGATGTCCTCCCACTTCGAGACCGGGTCCCAGGTCTGCCCGGTCCCGGCCAGGACGCGGTTCAGGTAGTCAATGCTGGGGAACCGGTCCTGCAAGAACTTCTGGAACTTCGCCTGTCTGCCGGCAACGCTAATCTCAACGTGACGCAGAGGGAAGTCGGTCATCAGGAACTGCCGCCACATCGCCACTTGCTCCGCCGGCGCGTCATCAGGCACCGGGAACGGCAAGGCGGCCAGTTGCTCGGGCGTAAGCGTTTCGTCCTGTTTCGCGACGTAGTCCTCCCAGATGAACCGCAGCGCTGCCGGCCTCAGGTAACCCGCGTATGCGCCTTCACCCTTGAGATATGGGGTGAAGCGGTTGTCGCGGTAGGCTTTGCGGAACTCCAGCAGGTCCTCGTAGCGCACGTCGAGTTCCGGCGTGTAACTGGCCTGGTCGATGGGCTCGCCGCTCCATTCGCTGGCGTTCACCTTGGCAAAGTCGTCGATGGACATCTGCCAGGCCTTGTTCAGGTTCTCCAGGGTCTTGTAGCGCGCGCGCAGGAAAGGCGCGACATACCGGTTGTCATAGGCCAGGATCGTCTCGCGCAGGTCCCACGTCTCCATGAACTCCGCGTAGTCTCGCGCCGCTGCCTCAAGTTGCTCGCGCTGCTCAGGATCCTTGAGACGGACAAGCTGCTTCGCGGCCCACGCGTCACTGTTCTCGTGGTCATCGCCGATCTGGCTCCATATGGTCCAGTCCGCGGGCAGGTCCGGAAAATACGCGCGTACCTGGCGCAATGATGCCCTGTGGGCCGGTGGGAAGTAGGCGCACAGCATGTGCATGAAGCGGTCTTCGACCGACCACAGGTACCGGGGCATGGGGTCGCGGCGGTCGTAGTCGAAGCCATTGCTGACCGACCCTGTGAGCATGACCATGAAGGGGTAGACCATGGTTATGCCGCCGATGATCAAGGCGATGTAAATGCCCATGATCACTGCGCGACCCTTGGGTGTCTTGCGGTCGATATCGTTGATAATTGGCACTCGTCAGTCGTCTCCCCTCGCCTGGCGGAAGTCCACCCGGCGCAGGATGCGAAGCTGCATGTAGGTGAAACCGATAAGGATGCTGCCGAGAATCCAGGCGTACGAGGTGGCCAGCGAAAAACGCATGTTCACGTACGCCTCCTGCCAGATCGCCATCCCCATGACCATGGTCTCCTTGCCCGGCCCGCCGAAGGTGAGCAGGAAGATGGAGCCCATGGACTGGAACGTGGCGATGAAAGCCCCCACGAAATTGATGAGCACCAGCGGGGAGATGGTCGGGATGGTGATATGTCGGATGCGGCCGAGGATTGTGGCGCCGTCGAGACTGGACGCCTCGTAGAGCTCCTCTGGCACGGACTTGAGCGCCGCCAGGTAGATCAGACTGCTGATGCCAGCCGACGCCCAGACGCTGGGGATGATGACGCAGGCCATGACCGTGTGCGGGTTGCCCAGCCAGTCCACCGGAGGCAGGTCCCACAGGCCGAGTATCGGCGCGAGGACTCGGTTGATCGTGCCCTGCGCAGTCCCGGCGTACATTTCCTTCCACATAAGAGTGACGACCAGACCCGAGGTCATCTGCGGCAGAAAGAACAGTGTACGGAAGAAGACCTTGAACCGCGGCACCTCAGTCAGCAGGAACGCCAGGATGATCGGGGTGCAGAACGCCAGGCCAAGGTTCCACAGGACGAAACGGAACGTGGTCAGCAGGTAGTGGTAGAAGTTGGGGTCAAGCGCGATACTGATGAAATTGCTCAGTCCAACGAACGGCGAATGCCCGACCACCTTGTAGTCCTGGAAAGCCATGACAAGACCACGGGCCAGGGGGTAGTAGCCCCACAACGCAATGGACGCCAGCGCGGGCAGGAGCATCAACCACGGCAACCAACCCGTATACACGCCCGCCCTGCTCTCCGTCTTGCGTAACTGGTCGCGCACGATGAGCACGGTGAAAAACGCGAAGAACAGGGCAATGAACCCGGCGATGATCCGCGCCTTCGGGCGGTACTTATCAAGCACTTCGCGAGGGCGCTCGAACATGATCCCTGTATTCGCGTCGCGCTCCAGGTTTTTCAGGGCGGTCTTGTAGTCGAAGTCCTTCCCGCTTGGGCGCAGGACCAGATCAATGATCTCGCGCTGGTAGAAGTCCCGGAATTGAAGCCACTTGCCCATGAAGGGCTCCACGACCTCCAGGATTTCGCCGTTCTCGATCTGCTTCCACATCCGCAGGTTCTCGGGTGGAATCTCCCGCAGGTAATCCTGAAAGCCGAGACGCTCCAGGTCGCGGGGGTTGAGAAACTTGGCCTGCCCGGCAGCCACCTTGCGGCGGATCTCCTCGTCGGAGCCCTCGGGACTGCAGATGCGCCGCATCATCTCCCAGACCAGGTCGCGGTAGGCCTTCCTGTCCTTCTCGGAATGACCGCCGCGGCGCAGGACGTCCTTGCCGATCATGAAAAAGCTATTGGATGCCTGCAGCACCGGGCGCAACTTGTCGTTCATCGCGGGGAAGGGCATCATGCCCAGGTCATCCGGCGGGATGCCCAGGTTCTGGAACTCCGTCATGTCCCCCGCCCAGAGCGGGTACATGGCAAGGTCTCGGCCCAGTCGCTTGAGGGTTTCCAGCAGGTTGGTGGTAGTGACGCCGATGCATCCTTCGATCACGTCGTCTTTCGCGAAGGTCACCCGGCGGCCCTGGAACATGACGAAACCGTTGTCCACATCCTGCTGTGTCAACTCCACGGGCTCCCCGGATGCCTTGTCCAGAATCCACGGAGCCCAGCGCAGGCGGTGGTAGAAAGCCACGGCGGCGGTGCATTCGGGGCTGGCCACATTGCAGCGCCATTTGGGCTTGGCGGTGGATACATCGTGTCCCTTACTGCAGGTCAGGTCGGTCTCCTGCTCATTGAGGGTAACTATCTCTCCGCAGGTGGGGCACTTGCGGTCCTGGACGACGATGCTCGAGCCTGTCGTGGCCACCCACGGCGCGAACGCCCAGCTCTGCGAGGTTAGCTCCAGGCCGAAGGTTTTCTTGACCGGGTCATACAGGAGTCGCACCCAGCGAATGAACTCGTCATAGGTCTTTGGCGGGTTCATCGGATCGAGACCGGCCTTGCGAAGGAGGGTCTTGCTGTAGAGAATGCCCACGTATGTTCCGCCGCGATTGGGCAAGGCATAGGGCTTGCCGTCCACCGTGACAACCTGGCGGTACAAGGGCTTGATGTTCGCCCATTCCGGCCACTTGCTCTCGTCCAAGTCGATAAGGCCGTTGAGATCGGGCTTGCCGTCCTTACCGAGCTTTGGCTTTCCGTTGGCGAGAACCCCGTCTTCGCCGATCCATTCTACGAGCGGGTATGCAAGACGCTGCTCAACGGCCTGACGTATGTCGGTTTCGAAGATATCCGGACCGATGTTCGCGGCCATAGCCATGGCCAGGCTTGCCCGGGCGCCCTCGGCGGGCATGCGGATGCCGTCCCACTGCACCAGACGCACATTGGGGTGCTCCGCGAGGAAGTCCCGGATGATCTTGGGCTGGCGATTCTGGGCGTTGTACCGGGAGGTGACGGAGATTGGGAAGACAGTGTCCTGCGGGCCGGGTTCGCATGACGCGGGACGCAAGGCGCAGAAATTGGAGATAAGAAGCGCGAGTACGGGCAGACAGCGTCGCAGGCCCAACCTGATCATCCTTTGCGGGAAGATGTGAACACGGTCCAGGGCGTTGGTAGTTATCGGGAGTCCCGGATTCGGTGGCGGAACGAACGCGTCAGGTGTGTTGAGTAGAATATCACACGGCGCGGTCTTTGAAAAGCGCGAGGCAGTCGCAGGTCGGGGGCCTACTGGCGGTGAATCAGCGCTGTGTGACGCCGAACCCCATCAGTGGAGAGGACCAATGGACTACCCGAGAATCGACGAAGCTTTGCGCCTGAAGAGGCTCGCCCCTCCGACCGGCCCCGTATCCATGGTGCTGGATACCGACACATACAATGAAGTGGATGACCAGTTCGCCGTCGCCTACGCTCTCCTCGCCCCCGAGAAGCTGAAAGTTGAGGCGCTTTACGCCGCACCTTTTCACAACAATCGCTCCAGCGGCCCCGAAGACGGGATGGAGAAAAGCTACGATGAGATCATTCGCATTCTGGAACGTCTAGGCCGTTCACCGGAAGGGTTCGTATTCCGTGGTTCCCGCAGTTACCTGCCGGGCGCGGATTTGCCCGTGGAAAGTGAGGCCGCACGAGACCTGGTAGCGAAAGCGATGGCTTCTGGCGATGAGCCTTTGTATGTACTGGCCATCGGCGCCATCACCAACGTGGCCTCCGCGATCTTGATGGAGCCCGAGATCATCCAGCATATCGTGGTGGTCTGGCTGGGCGGGCAGCCCCACACGTGGTTCACTGCGAGGGAGTTCAACCTGCAGCAGGATGTGCCCGCTGCACGGGTTGTTCTCGATAGCGGGGTCCCCTTCGTGCATATCCCGTGCAAGAATGTGGCCGAACACCTCACCACAACTATAGCGGAGCTTGAGGCCCATGTGGCCGGACACGGCGCACTTGCGGACTACCTCGTGGACATCGTGCGCGGCTACCACCACGATCATTTCGCGTGGGCAAAGGTGATCTGGGACATCTCCACTGTGGCGTGGCTCATCGACAGCGCCTGGGTGCCCACGGTGCTCACCCACGCGCCGATTCTCACGGACCAAGTGACCTATTCACTGGATCGCAGCCGGCACCTTATGCGTGAGGCGATCCACTGCGACAGGAACGCTATCTTCGGCGATGTGTTTCGGCGACTGCGGCAGGGGTAGGGCGTGATAGACAACGGCCGGCGGGTTCCAAGCCGCCGCCCTGCAAGACGGCGGACGGCCGGGCTCACAAGGCAGGCCCGGCCGTCGCAGTAGTCGTTGTGTTCGCGCCCGGCTACTTCCTCGACTCGGCCTGCAATCGCGCGGCCTGCCCTGGGTCGCCAATGTGCAAGGTGTCGTAGGCCTGCTGCGAGGTCTTGAAGGCCCCCACGCCCTCATGTCCATGCCAGTCGCCCTGGTGGTGCATGGGGTTGGGCATGCCCGTCTCCTTCTCCCGTTTGGCGATCCACGCTTCCATCCGGCCCTTCAGATGCTCAACCACGTCGGGCAACTGGTCAGCGAGATTGCAATTCTCGTCCGGGTCAGTGACCAGATTGTACAGCTCGACCGGCGGTTTGAAGTGGAAGTCCGGCTCGAGAGCCACTATGAGCTTCCATTCCGGCGTGCGCCAGCCGTGCTTGCGCATCCAGGTGCATTCGGTAATATAGAACTCCGGGTCGTGCGAAGGTACCTCCCCCCGGGCCATGGGCAGGAGACTCTCGCCGTCGAAGCTGTAATCCGGGACCTCAATGTCGGCCAGGTCCAATATGGTCGGGGTGAGGTCCTTGTGCTGGGCGAAGCCGCTCAATCGCTGTCCGGCCGGGACCTTGCACGGGTAACGTATCACCAACGGCACGTGCAGTACCGTGTCATAGATACCGTGGTGGTCGAACCAGCACTCGTGGTCATAAAGCGTCTCGCCGTGGTCGGATGTGATGACCACGATGGTGTTGTCCAGGATGCCCAGGGTCTCCACCGCGGTGAAGATCGTCTGGATCGCCGCATCCATGTAGGCCACCGCGCCGTCATACTGGGCGATGACGTAGTCCTTGTCCGTGATGCCGGGGGGCATCCAGCTTGCGAAGAAGTCGCAGAAGGGTTTGAAGCTCATCACCGGTTCCATGGACTTGTTGGCCGGATCGCACTCGTCGCCATGGTAGAACATGCGCTCATACGGCTCGGGCGGCAGGTACGGGGCATGAGGGTCCATGTGGCGCAGGAACAGCAGGAAAGGCTCGTCCTGCGCGGCGAGGCGCTTGAGTTCGGGGATGGCCACCTTGTTCAGGTTTTCGGCCTTCGGGCTGCGTCCCTCGTTCCAGCTTCCCCAGCCGGAGAAGCCGATGTATTTATCGAATCCGCGCGAGGCCGGATTTCCTTCGAACCCCACGGAGGTGGTGTTGTAACCTGCCTCCTTGCAGATCTCCGCGAGGGTGCGGACTTCCGAACGCATCGGCCCTTTATGGCGCAGGGCCACCACCTGGGTGCTGAAACAGTCCATGCCGGTGAGCATGGAGCCGTAGCCGCTGGTGGTGGGGATATGCGGGCTGAAGTAGTTCTCCCACAGCGTGCCACCCTCAGCGAAGCGGTCCATGTAGGGGGTGGTCAGGCGCGGGTAGTTGTAGCAACTCATGTGATCGGCGCGCAGCGAATCAATGCCGATCAGCAGGATATTGGGCTTTCGGCAGCAGCATGACATGTTGTGGTCTCTCCTATTGGTGAGCCAGGGCGCAGGGCTCCGCAGGCATAGGTTCAACCGTCCGCATCGTGGGCGAACTCCTGGGACGCGTTTGCGACGATCCCTCCGTTCACGCCCACAACCCAGACGGGGATGGTGACCGCCATCTTCGCGTGTGGCAACTCGCGGACCACTCGCTCAAAGTACACGACGTTTTCATCGATCTGACGTGCGCTGCACTGCATGGGAACGATTAGCACACCTATCTCAATGTCGTCGGCTGCGTACGAGAGAAGGAACTTGAAGATATCCGTGTACCACCGTGCCATGTTGCCGAACTGGACCTCGATCTGGATCGGACCCTTCTTGAAGTCCGCGACCAGTCGCGATTCAGACTGTGACACTATGCGTGGATGCCGCTCCCAGCCTCTCTGCTCAAACTCTCGGTCGAACTCGCGGTTAGTGGCAGCCTGGTTGATGCTAAGCATGGCGACCTGTCTACCGTCACGAACGCGCGGAGTGGGGCCTTTTGGGGATGCTTGCCACTGGACGGTGGCGATGACGTCAGTTATCTCCTGCATCTCCTGCGCGAACTCGTGCAGAAGGATCGCTTCGGCGTGCCTGTAGCTATAGGTGGCGGCAACCTTCATCGGTCGTGCCCCCCGTTGGGCAGAGACGGGTTGTACACCGGCATGTCGAGTGGGCGGTACGGGACTGTGCCCGCAATCGCCTCCGCTATTCGCTGCCGCGCAATCTCCAAGTACTCCGCGACTGTATCGGCGCCAGCTGCTCTCCGCCCACGCATTACGGCGGCAACTGCGGACGTACCAGCACCGAGATAGGGGTCCACCACGAGATCACCCGGCCTTGTCAGGCTCAGAACCAGACGCTCAACAAGCGCAATCGGATACTGGCACGGGTGTGCGGTCTTCTCGCGATGGTTCGCCTTGACGTTAGGGATGATCCAGAGATCGCCAGGGTTCTTACCTTTGGGGTTGCAGGAGAGGGCCCCGGCTTTCGGGCCCTTGAAGTGCTTCTTCGACTGGTATTTCTGGGGAACGCGCACGGCATCCAAATCGAAGTAGTAGGCGTCTGACTTCGTGAACCAAAGGATGACCTCGTACCTGCCCGAGAAGCGCTTCGTGCAATGAAGACCGTGCTCGAAATGCCAGACCACGCGGTTCCGCAGCTTCAGCCCATGCTGCACAAACGTTGGGTACAGCAGAATGTCGAGTGGCGCGATCTCGCCGTTCTCAACGTAGTTGCCAACTTGCCAGCAGATGCTCCCGTCTTCCGCGCAGATGCGGACCGCTTCCGCGATAGTCCGAGACTGCATCTCAATGTACGCGTCGACTGAGTTTTTCCGTTCGTACTCCTTGCCAAGGTTGTAAGGCGGGGACGTGACAATGAGGGAAGCCGCCCCATCGGGTATCTGTCCAAGTAGCGCCAGGCAGTCACCATGGTATAGCGTCACCGTAGCGTCGTGACGGTACTCCGATGAGACCTGCAGTTCGTGCGCTGCCAGTCGCAGCGTCTCAGACGGCATTGGGCTTCCCCCTCCTTCTTCGTGCGTCTCGTGGCCCAGAAGGTACCATGGGCCGCGACGTCTTGTCAAACAGGCGTTCCACAGGTTCTGTGCGCCAATGCACGGGCGGGATTACCTCGCGCCGCAGGCCTGGAGACATGCCTGCATGTGCCCGCGGGCCTCCGCGGCGATTACTGCGCACCAGTCCGCCGGGTAATCCTTCGCGCCGATGACCTCCAGATTCAGCGGCCCGTTGTAGCCGTTCTCATGCAGCACGCGGATATATCCCACCAGATCGATGTCGCCACGACCGTTGGCCTGCAGTTCCGCCGGTCCGGGGCCCTGCTGGCGGCCCTTGCAGTCGCGGATGTGCACATGCTTGACCCGGGAGATCACTGCCGCGATGGCTTCCACCGGGTTTTCGCCCGACCGGTAGATGTGGGATGGGTCCATGTCGATGCCGAAATGCGGCGAGGAAATCGCCTCCATCGCGCGCAGAGTGGTGGGAGTGTTGTAGATGCAGGCACCCACGTGGGCTTTGACGCAGAGAGTGAGTCCGTAGGTGCCGGCGCGGTCCGCGAGGGTCCCCAGGGAATCGATGGTCTCCTGCAAGCTCTCCTCATCATCGGTCTTCCCGCCGGGACCGCAATTGACGATGGGGATGCCGATCTCTGCTGCGGCCTGGAAAGCGGTCTCCATGATCGCCGGATCGCGGGATGGCTGCTCCATGGCCAAGAGCTCAAGACCATACTCGGCGGACAGCCGCTTCACCTCCGGCGCGATCTCCTGCCAGCGGCTCAGAACCAGGTGCTCACTCATACCGTCGATCGCTGACAATTCGATGCCATCGTAGCCGGCCATTGCGATGTACTTGAAGGCCGTCTCCATGGAATGGCCGCCGAACAAGACTGAATTGGCGCCAAGCTTCATGTGTGCCCAATCTCCCTTCGCACCGTGTGCGTTCGTGAATGTGATTTCGAGACGCGCGGCACAATCAGACGTGAACCCTGGCGTCCGCGCGGGCTCTCATGTGAGTATATGCGCCGCGGGGTGGAAGAACACCTTCCGGCATGCGGAGAAGTCCCGCGAAAACACTCGGGCAGATGGCCACGAGCCGGGGGGCTGCATTGGGCTAACTACCATCCAGCGCCCGAGCAGGTGTGTTGAAGCCACGGCGGGGAATGGGCCGCTGCTGCCTCAGACAATTTCGGCCTGCCACTCGATGCGCGGCCCCTCGACCTCGAAGATGGCGACACGATGCACCCCGTTGCGGTTCGGGGCCAGCCAGGGCTCGAACCGTGGCGGCTCAATGCAGCCGGGCACTCGCAGACGGTACACGCACCCCAGATACCGGACCTCGAGGCCGTCTGCGTCCAGTGCGACCTCGGAACGCTCCGTGCCGTCTGTCTCGATAACCGGCGCCTGAAGGCGGAGACGGGACAAACCGGGGACCTCGCAGGCAACCCGCAGGCCCTCCCCGGAAAGAGTGTAATGCTCGTTCACGCGCGCGGTGCCCAGCGCTCCCTCACGGTCCAGATACGAGACTGTGAACTCCACCCCCGAAGCCTCCTCGCGCTCCACACATACCTCGACATCGTGGGTGTCGCGGCCGGACTGCGCCAGGGTACGCCAGTCATCCCCCACCGGCCACCCGACACCCAACGCAACTGCGCGGGGCGAATTCGGCAACGGCATCTGGTAGTGGGGGGCGGGAACGATGCTGGAGTTCATGGCAATGTCGATGGGAGCGTCGCGTCTGTGGATGCGCCCGAGCCCGGTGGCGTCGTATCCTGCCTGCCCGCGGGTGTCGATCTGGATGTGGTAGCCGCCCGCGGTGGCAAAGATGCGGTGGAAAGCGTCGGGCAGATGGAGCACATATCCGCCAGTATCCGCGGGGGACGCTCCGGGAGCGATCCTTTCGTCCGCCACGTGCCAGGCTCCGGCGAAAAGGTTCGCGGCCAGCAGACCGTAGCCGCTGTGCGCGTTCTGGTCGGCAGCGAAGCCATCCTGCCCGAAGAACGGCTGATCTGCGAACTGGTTCTTCTGGCAGAAGTAAGGGTCCCGGAGCAGCCAGCGAGACACTGACGCGGCCGCGAGCAAGGCCATCCGTCGCAGGGCTGCGGCCAGGCTGAGATTCCCCGCGCGCATTTCCTGCTTCGCCTGCCATTCGGCGAAGTACGCGATCATCCCCTCCATCATGTGGTACTGGTTGCTGCGGCCGCCGTAAGGCGCCACACCCGTGGGACTGACGAACAGCAGCGTTGTAAGGGCGCCCGTGCGCAGGGCCTCCCGGGCCCAGTCGGCGTAACGCCCTGCATACCCGTACTCAAGCATCAGCGCGAGGCTCTGGCGAACCGTGAGATCATAGGTCACCGGGTCGCCCGGGTCGAGGTACATGCCGAAGTCGGTCCACCACTGCAGTTCGCTCTCGAGGATCCGGTCGATGTAGTCCACGCGGTCCGACAGGCCATGATAGATGCGCAGGCCTTCTGCCGCGGCGCCGTAGAAGGCCCAGTTGCGCTCGCCAAAGTAGACCCTCTCGGGCTCCGGTTCGCGCAGAGCTTCGGTCCAGCGCGCCAGTTGGTGCAACGGTGCCAGGGGCTTGAGGGCACCGTACAGGATCATCATGTCTTTGAGATTGAAGACTGAGCAGGGCCATTGCTTGCCCGCGCGGTAGTGCGAGATCATCTGGCCGCAACACCAGTCAAACGCCGACATTGCAGTGGTTAGCAGGTCGTGGCAGCGCCCGGCGTTGAACAGGTGTCCGACTGCTGCACAGTACCGGGCCGTGGCGGTGGCCGACTCACCCCCCGGCGCATTGTGAGGGTCGCCGATCATTCCCTGCGGTGTCTGCCACCGGGCTGCCTGACGCACGACGTTCTCGGCGAGGTCCAGGTACAGGTGGGCAGGAGGCGAGTCGACCTGCATCTCGCCGGCCTGCCGCAACACCTCCATCACCTTCGCCTCCAGCTCCGCCATCACCGCAGTTTCTTCCATTCATCGATCATCGCGAGGGTGCTCTCCCAGGGCATGATGCTGTGAGACGAGACGCACTGCGACAGAATCAGTCCGGTCTTGCCGAAGCAGTCGAAGGCAAGGCGCACGGCCTCGCGGGTTGCGTCGGGGCCCTTCCAGATATGGAACGTGCTGCTGGGGCCAGTCCAGAAGGCCTTGGTGGGCGCCAGCCGGTCGCGTATCACGTATGGGTCGACCCCGTGGAAGGCGAGATCAATGCCCACCAGTGAGTCCAGTTCCAGCCCGGCGAGGTGATCCAAAATGGGCATCACACCCGTGTGCACGGTGTAGGTGGTGAGCATCCCGCGGCTGTGGGCTGTCCGAGCTTCGGTGTTGAGGCGCGTCGTGAGGAACCGGCCCAGTGTCGAGGGACCGTAGAAGTCGGCGGTCTCGTAGAATCCATTCCGGGTGACGATGTCCACCCCAAGTTCGCCGTACAGGTCGAGGGTGCGCAGGATTCGCTGGTGGTCGAACTCGAGGTAGTCATCCACCAGTTCCGGGTTCTCGATGGTCATCATGCACAATTCGCGCACCCCGAACAGGTGTTGCGCGCCGGTGAGCCCCATGCCGCCGATGCCCATCACCGCGAGGCCGAAGCGGTCGGCGAGAGCCCGCTGCTGTGCGTAGTATGAGCGCGCGGAATCCAACGCCTCGTCCATATCCAGCGGCTCGAAGATGAAGCGCAGACAGTCCAGGTCCTCGCGGGTCTGGAGCCAGGGCTGGATGTAATGCCCCACATTGTGGTCGCTATAGAAAGGGATGTCTTCGCCGTGGGGCCACATCTCATTGTAGCGCACGGCAGCGGACAGGTCCCCCAACGGGGTGTGGTAGACCTTACGCAGGACGTCGCCCTCGATGTGGACTTCGGATGTGACATCCGGGTGCCGGCGTGTCACGGACGCGCTGAAGTATACCACTTGGTCGAGGCCGAGTTCCTCGACCTGGTACCGGATCTGCTCTTCATACGGCGTCCCGTCCGGCCAGGGGAAGTTCCACGTATGCCCCACGCGCTGTTGGGGCGTCAGCGGGTTGAAGAACCCGCAGCAGGGCACGCGGTCCACCGGTTCGCGACAGATCGCAGCGAGAATGCGTTCGCGGGAAGACATGGATTGTGGCATGGAAGCCCCCTGACGTTTTCTATTTGGCCAAAGCTGAGGCAAAGTCTAGGCAAGTCCATGCAAGGGGGCAAGAAGCGCTGAGCAGAAAATACACTCACGGGTTACCAATTCGGATCATTTCGGTGCGTGTTGCGGAAAGTGCCGGGAGCCATGTCCGTAGCTTGGCGGAAGGACCGTGTAAAATGGGCCGGATATGCAAAGCCGACAAGCCTGGCGACCTCGGAGACGGGCAGATCGGTGCATGCCAGGAGTTGCCGGGCCTGTTCCATGCGCCGGGCGTTCACGTGCTGCATGACACTTACACCCATCTGGGCTTTGAAGAGGCGCTGAAGGTGGGGGATCGACAGATGAGCAGCCGAGGCGAGGCGCGCCAGACTCAGATGCTCGTGCAGGTGGCTGTCGACATAGTCCAGTACGCGACGAACCACTGGCGCCACGTCTCGGGCAGATTCATCCAGCGGCGGTGCAAGGGTGGGCAGGCTCGTGCGAAGGTCTGCACAGACTGAAAGAACCAGCGCTCGCAGTAGCGCGTGGGGCAGAGCGTCGCAGTACTCGGAGGAGCGACGCAGGGCATCGATGAGCATGTCGGTCAGGGCAAGGAGCCGGTCATCGGGGAGGAACACCCGTGGCCACCCCACCCGGTGTTCGCCTTCCTCAACCCGACAGCTCCCCACGAAAGCCCCAGAAGGCAGGGGTACGAGCCACAAAGTCTCGTTTGGAAGCCTCTGGGGCTGGGCACGCTCCCAGTGGGGCCGGGTACCGTCGGGCTGAGGCACCCCCGGCGGCACGACGAAAAAGCTCCCCGCTCTGAGACTGATGATGTGGTCGGCTATCCGGTAGTCCGCTTCCCCCTCCAGCAAGCATCCCAGTACGGGAAATCGCAGGACCTCGAGAGCTTCGGCCCTGCGGTAGCCGGCGTGCAGGTAGCTCCGGCCTGATGTGTCAAGGGGCGCTGCCTGGTCCAACGGTTTCGGGTGCCTGCGAACGTCTGCGCTGCGGCTTGTGGACAGGGCGGCGGGTTCAGCGAGGATGAGCGGCGCCGTCGCTGGTGGCGCAACCATACCGGATAGCCGGGTGCTCAGTGCGTGGAGGTCGATCTTGCCGCCGGGTGCTTTCCCCTGTCCCATAGGTGGTCCCGCTTCCGCTAGAACTGCTGGGTGGTCGCGTCCTGTCCCCTCACCCCCGCCCATTCCTGCCACGGTACCCAGCCCAGTTCCTCCCGGGCGCCGCAGAGATTGGCCAGGAGCGACAGTGCGCTGCAGACCAGCGCCGTTCCGGTGATGTCCGCCTGGTCCTTCACGGGGGCCAGTTGCAGGCCGCCGTGGTTCGCCAACGACCCGCCCGGGCCGTAACTGAAGGCTCCGTCGGGTCGCAGGAGAGGCAAGAATCCGTCGAAGCAGCGGGACGTAACCTCGGCCACTTCGTCCCGCCGGTAGTCGCAGTGGCGCAGGGCGATGTCCAGCACATAGGCCACGTCGAAGATGCTGCAGGCATCCGGCGTGTCGCGCAGGGCAGGTGATTCGGCGAAGCCACGCAGGCACAGGTCCACCACGCGCTCCGGATACTGGACAGGCATGTCGGTGATGTTCAGGACCTGAATCCAGACTTTGAAAATGCCGTTGATGAGCACATTCAAGGCGATGTCGCTGCCATCCGACCACGCGCCGGTCTCTGGGTCCTGGTGCTTCACGAGCCAGTCCACCCCGGCGGCGATGATCTCCGGCGCATTCTCGTCGCCCATGAGGCGGTTGAGGTTCTGGAAGATGATCGCCGCACCGGCCCAGGAGCCCGCACCCCATGGGTTGTGCCAGTGGAGGCTCTCCATGTAGTCCACGATCTCGGCAGGCGAGCGGAAAGCCTCGGCGTGATGCAGGCGATGTGGAGGACGGCCGCCAAGGCCCAAGAGTGTCATGATGCCGTTGCGCGTGGTCCAGCGGCGCACATTGGCGACCTCCTCAGCGGTAGGCTGTGCGTGCGTTGTGATGATGTGGCGCTCCATGCCCTCGTCGATCATGAGCCCGTCTTCGGGGCGCTGCATGGAACACAGGTAGTCGATCCACCCGGTACGTTCCTGGTCGGAGATGGTCATGCCAAGGCAACTGCGGATGTTGTAGGCCATGGAGGTGGAATCGAGGTCGAAAGGCTCGAAGGCATCGGTGGCGAAGCGGTAGCGTCCCGGTCCCGACGGGTGCGCCAGCGAACTGAGCCAACGGGGCACCGAATCCTTCGCTTCGAGTAACCAGCGGGGCAGGTTGGGCATGAGTGGCTCCCGGTACGGCTTTCTGCAGACTGCAGCCAACCGGTGGTTTCCCCGCGCGGGCGTATCCGTCCTGTCGCCCGTGCAGGTCAGGCAAGATGCGACGGGGAATTGCGCCCGACGTCTGAGGCAGGTCTGGCCTGGAGAGCTCACGGCGTGGTTTCGACGGAACGGCTTGTGACGTGGACCATGGACTGTGAGGCCGAAAAGGGCGCGCAATGATGAGCGGTGGCTATCGACCTGCAGCAAGGCGAGAAGGTTGGAGTCCGACTGGGCGCGCCGGCACAGCAGGTGTCACGCCACGCCGATGGCTTGCTGGACGCGAACTGCCATACTCACGCCCGAACAGGAGATAATCATGGAGCCGGTACGCGTTGGCGTTGTCGGTCTGGGCATTCGCGGCTTATGGATCGCCCGCATGGCGAACGAGGGTGCCGAGACCGAACTGGTCGCGGTTGCGGACATGAACCCGCAGATGCTGGACATCGCCCGACAGATGTTCCCCAACGTCGCCCGGTATGGGAGCGGCGAGACCATGGCTCGCGAGGCCGATATCGAGGCAGTGTTGGTGGGCACCGGCGACCGCTTCCACGCGGGCAATGCCATGGAAGCCCTCCGCTCCGGCAAGCATGTACTTGTGGAGAAGCCTCTCGCCCAGAGCTTCTCCGACCTGGATGAGATCGCGCGCCTGCAGCGCGAAACAGGCCTGGTGGTGGGCACCTACCTGGAACTGCGCCACAGCACCCTGTGGAAGCGGGTCAAGGCGATCATCGATTCCGGAGAGATAGGGGTCATCCATGCGGTGTCTCTCGTGGACCTGGTGGGTCGGGACAAGAGCCAGTTTTTCGGGCGCAAGCGGGGCAGGTCACAGGATATGATGCTGAGCCTGGTCCTGCAGAAAGGCGTTCATTGCCTGGACCTGATGAACTGGTTCGTGGGCTCTTCGCCGCGACGCGTGGGGGCCGTCGGGCGACTGGCCCATTTCGGCGGCGACAAGCCCGCGGACAAACGCTGCCGAGACTGCGAAATCAAAGAGACCTGCCCGCATTTCCACGAGCACACGTATCCGCTGAACCCTCCGGGTATCACGCTGGACCATGGTGATGATCACTGCGTCTGGTCTTCCGCCTGCGACCTGGAGGACGTCAGCCTTCTGACGATCCAGTATGACAACGGCGTAGTGGCCTCGTACAATGAGGTGCACTTCGCACCCAACTACGGCACCCACTTCGCCATCTATGGCTCCAAAGCGCAACTGGACACCGAAGCCAACCACGACACGGGCGAGTGCTGGGTGCAGGTGCGCGAACGCCACACACAGAACGAGCGGCGGGAGCGCCCATCCAAAGACACGGGGCACGGTGGCTCTGACCCCGTGCTCCTGGCTGATTTCGCGCGTGCAGTGCGAGAAGGTCGCGAGCCGGTGTCAGGTCTGCAGGCAGGGTACGAGAGCGCTCAGATCGGTATCGCCACCCGGCTGTCCATCGACAGCGGCCAGTTCGTCGAGCTACCGAGATTCGACGCCGTTTGAAGGCCCCACGAGAACGGCCAGGTCGGTGCGCTCACCGCGCAAATTCACGGAATCCACCCGAAGATGAGCGGCGAACGGCGCACGATTTCACGCGATTTCGAGGTCGCCTGTTCGCCGGCGAACTGGTGAACGCGATAGCCCCGGGCGGAGTCGAGCGAGACTTTCGACCCGCGCAGATGGCACGGCAATGCCGCGCAGGCCGACCGTCCCGGTCGACGGACGTTGACGGCCTCTATGCCCCCAACTCCCCAACCATCCGCGCGTGCCACTCCGCAACACTCGATTCCACGAAGTATACTCGCGTCAACGCTTCTCCCGTCTCCCCCGGCTTCAGCGGCCCGAAGGACGGCGCGCTGTGGATGCACGAGTACTCCATGTTCTGGAACAGGAACAGGGCAGGGCGTGAGACCGTGGCCACAAGCCGCTTCCCGTCACGGGTCTCAATCGCCAGCCAGCCCTCAAGGGCCGCGTCCGGCGGTGTCGATTGGAAGTTCGCAACGAAGGGGATGTCCATTCCCGGAAGCGCGCCCTCCACGCTGTACAATTGGATCGTGGGTCGCGGGCCGAACTTGCGGGGGATCTCCACAAGTCGCCTGAACTCGCCACCGGTGCGGCACCAGTGGCGCACGCATTCGTTGTCACGTATTGACGGAGCCCCGCCGGCCTGGAAGCAGTTGAACGCGAAGCTCTGGGTCCAGTTCCGGTCGCTCTCATTGGTCACCTGGAGCCGGGCATCTACGAAGTCCTCGCCGGGGATCAGCGTGACCGTGTATGAAAGCTCGCCATCTGCCCGGCACACCTGCTCCCAAACGCCACCCTCAAGATGTCGCCATTCGGGCTTGGCATTGTTGAACCAGTAACCTCGGGCGATATCGCCGATGGCTTCGGGGAAACCCAGGCCGAAGCTCTCGTCGGGAAACGCGGGGATCTGTGTGAGCCACGCGCCCATGTTGCCCGAATTCGCGCTGATCTGGATACGGGCCATTCAGCCCACCCCCCGCGCGCAGCGGAAACCGTAGAAGTCGCCGGCGTTATTGGCGAACCCGCTCATGTTCCGGGCCGCCGGGCGCAGGTTCACCGGCCGGGTCATGCACCACGCGCCGCCCTTGATGATGGCCGATCCAGGGCCGGGGCTGTCAGCGCACCATTCGCCCACATTGCCCACCATGTCAAGCACGCCGTACGGGCTCGCGCCCGATGGATGCGCGGTGACCGGCGCGGTCTTCGGGCCCCGCTCGCCGGGGGCCACATTCCAGCGGCAGGCGCCCGGGTCGAACTCGTTGCCCCAGGGGTACAGCAGTCCGTTGGGACCACGGGCAGCCTTCTCCCACTCAGCTTCGGAAGGCAGGCGCTTGCCGGCCCAGTCCGCGTAAGCCTGGGCATCCATGAGATTCACGAAGGTCACCGGATGGTCCAGTATCTCCTCGGGTGGCTTTCCGCCGGGCCAGTGCATACGCGGGGGATAGCCCGTCTCGCTGCAGAATCGGTGGTACTCGCGATTCGTAACCGGGCACCTGTCGATGGCGAACGCAGGCAGGTCCACGAGCCGCCGAGGGACTTCGCCGCTGAGCCAGCTTGAGTGGAAGCCGGCCTCGCTTGCGAGACGCTCCGCCTCCTCCTCGGAGGTGCCCATGATGAAGGGCCCTGCGGGGATGACGATCATCTCACTTTCTATCGGCTCATCCCTCCTGCCCTGCGCCAGCGCCGGAGTGACCGCGCAAGCGAGCAGTCCTACCGAGGTGGTCCAGATCCATTCCCTGCGGCTGGGCATCTGCGCACCTCCACGCACGTCGCGTGTTGCCGGCTAGAGATTGAACACTCGGATCGCGTTCTCCCGGGCCACCTTGTTGAAGACCTCTTCCGTGATCTTGCCGGTATCGCGCCAGTTTATGAGCAGTTCCGTCATGGGGATCGGCATGGTCGGGAAGCACAGGTCAGTGCCGAACAGCAGGCGATCCTGGAACTCGGTCACAAACTGCGGGCCGTAATCCGGATCGCGCGAAAGAGCGTTGTAGGGCGTGAAGTCGGACAGGTCGCCGTACAGGTTGGGGTACAGGCGCATGAGCTTGGGGACCACGCCCTCTTCCTTGATGGGTCCCTTGGGCAGGCGGCCAACCTGTCCGCCCTCGCGCCGGAAGATGTAGCCCCGTTCTCCGGGGGTCTCCATGCGCGCGATCTCTGTCCAGAATACCGGGCCGTGACCGAAGATAATGAGATTCGGATAGCGCTGCAGAGTGTGCTCAAGCTGGGGCAGGCCCGGGTCATCGTACAGACCGAAGTCCCCGGTGAGCTGGTCGGAACCGTCGTAGGTGACGGGCAGGCCCACCTTCTCCGCACAGGCGAAAAGATTCTGGACAAGGGGGTCCATCATCGGCAGGTTGGGCATAACCTCGCCCAGACCACGGCAGCCCCTGTCCTTGTAGTATTGAAGAAGCTCGTCCAGCGGCGAATGCGGCGAGTTGGCAATCGCCCGCGGGTCGATGTTGCAGAAGGCGAAGAACCGGTCCGGGTACTGCTCCACCATCTCCAGGATGTCTTCGTTTGCCTGGGGCAGGTATATTTCGGGGCTGACAATGGGTAGCAGAGCGCCCTTCTCGATTTCGAATCGGTCGAAAACCTCCAGAACCTGTTCGGGCGTAGAGAAGGAGTATATGGGAGGCGGCTTGCGATACGCGTGGCAATGGATGTCGATGAACAGGGGGAGCAACTCCCTTCGGGTGTCATTACTCTCAGGGCGCCGCAGAGCGATGCCCTGCTGCCGCCTTCATTCGCCGGGATGCGCCTGACGCCCTTCCGGCCAGTGAGGATCGCGGTCCCTCGCGGGGTGCGCTCGGGCAACAACTCGGCATCGGTGGTGGTGCTACGGGAACTGCCGGGTGGCGGCGGACCTGTAGAACACCGGTGCGCCAGTGAGTCGCCGCAAGATCAGTAGCCGAACAGCTCATGGTGGATCTGGCTGCGCGGCACGCCGTTCGCGCGAAGGTCCGTCTCGAGCTTCTCTACCATTATCGGCGGGCCGCAGAGCAGGAACTCATACTCCGCAAGCTCCCGGGCGAGGTGCTCCTTCAGAAGGCCCACGGTGATGAACCCTACCCGCAGGCTCTCATGCTCCTCAAGACCGCTCAGCACATGAACAAGCTCGACATGGTCGGCGGCCTCGACCTCCTCGCGCAGGGCAATGTCCTCCTCATACTGGTTCCCGTAGAAGAGATAGGCTTCGCGTTCCGGTAGCCGCTCCAGTTCGTCAATCATGCGCCGGAACGGGGTGACCCCGATGCCTCCGGCCAGCATCACCACCGGCCTGTGGGACCGCAACGCCTCGCGCCCGAAAACCCCGTAGGGGCCGTCAATCAAGAAGCGCTCTCCGGGTCGGGTGTCCTGAAGCCTGCGAGTGGTCACGCCCAGCGCTTTCACGGTGATGTGGATCTCACCGGTCTCTTCTCGGTACTTGGAGATGGTGAACGGGCGCACTGGCCGGAATGCTCCGTGGCGGAAGAATGCAAACTGCCCGGGTAACGGGCGCAGCGGGCGCCGGACTGGTTTCATCGCGATGTCGACTACGTCCGTGGCGGCGTGTGCAACCCGGGTCACTTCGTAGACCGAACTGAATATCCCGAGCTCTGCCAGGAGTCTGAGTACGTAGAAGAGACCTGCCGCGGCCAGCACGATGAACCAGACATTTCCAAGTGGGGTGCTGTTGAGCGTCTCCCCGATTGCGTAACCGTGAACGAAGACAGCAGGGAGGAGGAGATAGCTGGACAGGTGCGTGAAGTACCACCGGTCCCTGCCGATGCGCTTGCGGATAAGAGTACTCGCGGCGACGATCCCGCACAGTACGGCGAAGGCGACGATGCCAAGGGTCACATAGGCCGCCAGGCGCGGAGGAAGAGCGCCTCCGAACAGCCACTGGTCGTGCTTGTCCCGGTAGTACAGGGCGATGAAGACAGGGTGCAGGAGCACCAGCGCCGGCGCGGCCGTGCCGATTGCCTTGTGCAGGCCAATGGTCCAGATGTAATCGGGTGTAACCCAGCGCGCAATGGCCTGGCGGTAGCCGAGAAGGAACTGCCAGAAAAGCAGCATTGTTCCGAAAAGGGAGCCGATCTTGGCGGTCAGTTTCCATGCATTGAGCGTCGCGATGGGCTCATCCAGTGAAACGAAGAACACCGGCGCGACGCTTGTGGCGGCGATGGTGAGAAGCAGTGTAGTCTTCGGGATATCCATTCGTGGAAACATGATAGCAGCTCGAGCCATTCTGGTGCTGCGGGGCATCGTTGCCATTATAGCCCACACCGGCGTTGATCCCGCAAGCACCAACGCTGAAGGAAGTCGGCCATCGCCAGCGGAAAGACCCCACATTCAATGCCCTGCCGCGCCCAGAGAACCCAAGGAGCTGACCATGCGAACCCGTCATTTGCCCATGCTGTGCCTGTTGCTGCTCATGCCGGTGATCGCGACACTGGCTGCCGACACAGACGGCGATGGTCTTGCGGACGACCTGGAGACCGAGCTCGGACTTCCACTGGATGCCCCGGTGTCACTGCTGCAGGTTGCCACCAGCCCCGACGCAGGGTTGAGCGATGAGGAAGCCGGGCGGTCCGCGCCGGACGTGCTGACCGTTGAGGCAGGTCATGCTGGTGACAGGCGGGTGCTCCTCAAGGCCACCTTCGCGCGTCCCGTGGATTTCGCCGGCTCGACCTTCATCTTCTACGTGGATGTCGACGGCGATACGAAGACAGGCCGGGTGGACCAGTACCACGGTGGTACCGATGTGATGGTGATATTCAGCGACAGGATGATGCAATTCACCTTCTACGCGCCCTGCGATGCGGGCAACACAGGAGCCCGTTCAGCGAAGGCCGGCAACGTTCTCTACGTCGCCCTGGATGCACCCTTCCGGATCGACGGCGAAAGCATTCCCCTGGGTCTGCACGTGCTCAGCCAGCGCAAGGATTCGACCTTCAGCGATAGCACCCGACATGCGCGGGTCGACCTGCCCAAGTCTGGTGCCAGCGTTCCGGTTCTCCCGCTGGGCAAGGGTGGCGTTTCGCGCTCAGCGTCGGAGTTCCGTTTTGTCAATGACAAGGTCGCCTACGAGAAGCTGTCGGATAAGGGACTGCGTGCCGAGCAGGTTGCGCCGAAAGAACCCATCCAGTTCGGCAGGGAGCGGCCGCGTGTGACCTATGTCTCCACACCCCGCGGCCCTGCGGGACCGGACGTGGTTGCGCGGCGGCGGATCAACGTGGAACTCCTTGAGGAAGCGGGGATCGCGCGTTCACCAGCGGCCATCAGCTTCGGCATTCCCCTGCCACAGCGTGCACTCACCGACCCGGCAAACATGCGCCTTTTGCGCGACGGGCAGGAAGTCCCCTGCCAATTTCAGGCCACGGCTTTCTGGCCGGACGGCAGCCTCAAATGGGTGATCGCGGATGCGCGGGTCCCTCTGGGCGCGAAAGAGCGTGCCGATCTCGTAGTGGAGTTCGGGCGGGAAGTCTCGCAGACCGATGCCGCCCCGAAACTGAGCGTCGAGGACAACCCGGACTCGCTTACGGTCACCACCGGCCCCCTCAAGGCCGTCATCGATAGGGAGCAGTTCTGCCTGATCAGTGCCGCGTGGTTCGACCGAAATGGTGACGGGCTGTTCGCAGACGATGAACGCGTCGGCGCCACGGACCCGGCCGGTGTGGTCCTGCGAGATGAGAAGGGCAAGGAGTTCCGCATGTCCGCCGCGCCTCCTGATGACTTCCGAGTGGAGATGCTCGGGCCGCAGAAGGCCGTCGTGCGGGTCGAAGGCTCTTACGGAGCGGAAGATGGCGCCAAATACATGCGGTACATCACCCGGTTGACCTTCCGCGCGGGCAGCCCGGTCGTAGAGACGGCCATCACACATATCAATGACTACCTCGCAACGGAGTTCACGGACATCACATCTCTGAGTTTTACGTATCGACCCGAAGGCGGCGCGGACTCGGGCGCCCTGTTCCCGGAAGATGGTTGGGAGAAGCCGGCGCAGGGACGCAGCATCTCGGTTTTCCAGAAGGACGAGACCGGGGAGCGCGGTTCCGGCGCATTATCCTGGAGCTCAGGCGGCCTGCGGGGGAGCGCGGTGGTGCATGACTTCTGGCAGCGCTGGCCCAAGGCGCTCTCGGTACGCGACGGGCAAGTCATCTTCGATCTCCTTCCCGAGCAGCCCGGACCGGAATACGGAAAGGACTTGCCCTACTGGCTCATGTACCCCTTCGTGGAGGGGAAGTATCGGTTCAAGTGGGGCATGGGCATGACGGAGCGCATCAGCCTCGACCTGTCAGGATCGGTCCCGGTCCGTGAGCTCTGGGCGGAAGCGCAGGTGCCCGTGGTCGCCGTCATCCCCGCGGAATGGTATGCCGAAACACGCGCATTTGGTCCCGTCGCAGCGCCGAGGGGCAAGCAGTTCGCGGCGTGGGATGAGTTCGTGGAAAAGAGCTTCGAAGCTCATCTGGCCACGAAGGAGCGACAGCGCGAGTACGGCTACTTCAACTACGGCGACTGGTTCGGCGAACGCGGCCGAAACTGGGGCAACAATGAGTATGACCTCGCCCACGGCCTGTTCAGCGAGTTCGTGCGAACGGGAAATCGCGATCTGTTCAGACTGGCCAGAGTTTCAGCGCGGCACCGAGCGGATGTAGACACCGTCTGGGCCTATCCGGACCCGTACTATGTCGGCGCGACTCACCAGCATTCCATCGGACACAGCGGGACCTGGACGGAAGCCGTAGAGCGCGCCACCTGGAGCTACCGTTATGATATGCACACTTCCGCCGAGGGCGGGCATGTCTGGGCGCACGGCATTGTGGACAGCTGGTTCCTCACCGGCGAGCCGCAGTCCATGGAATCGGCCATCGCCCTGGGTGAGCACATCGCCTACGCCTTCGCGCCGACCTTCCATGCGCTGGGCACCCACGAGCGGTCGGCTGGATGGTCTCTCGTCGCCATAGGCGCCATATACCAGGCCACCTATGATCCTGTCTATCTGCAGGCGGCGCGCAGGATAGCCGAGGTCGCGCTCAGGGAGCAGAAGATGGAGAAGGGCGGAGCATGGCCCCATGTCCTGCCCAGGGATCACGCGGGCAGCGAGCAGGGAGCCGAAGGCAATAACCTCTTCCTCATCGGAATCCTTCTGAGCGGCCTGCAGGCGTACCACGAAATGTCCGGTGACCCGGCGGCGTTGCATTCTCTGGAGGCGGGAGTTGGCTGGGTGCTGAAGTCCTGGGACGGCAAGGCCTCCGGCTGGCCGTACTCGGCGAAAACAGATGGGACGCCGCTGTATCGGGCAAGCACCAGCCTGAACCAGCTGATCATTGGCCCGATCGCATACGTGGGAAGACTGACCGGGAACGATAGCATGATGCAGGTTGTGCAGGAAGCCCTGTCT
This sequence comes from Armatimonadota bacterium, assembly GCA_013314775.1. Classification (NCBI taxonomy): domain Bacteria; kingdom Bacillati; phylum Armatimonadota; species Armatimonadota bacterium. Next base: position 136,919 of record JABUFB010000012.1, read on the forward strand.
GCCAGCGCATTCCAGAGTCCGGCGGCCAATGGGAAGAGCCTGGCGCAACAGTTGTTCTTCACCGGACCGGTGCTGGCCGAACTGCAGGCGTGGCTGGCGAGGACCCGCGAGGACAAGGGGCTGAACGTCCTCGATGGCAGCCCGGAGAGCATGACCGCGATGCTCATCCGCACAGCCACCAGCGACCGGCACAGTGTGCGCGCACCCGACAAGAAGGTGTTCGGGGTTCGCCTGCGCGAAGCCGGGGCAGAGCTGTCAGTGATACGCACTCCCCACGGCGCCATGAACAGACGGGCGGAGTTCGCGACGGTGCGAGTATTGGATGCGTCGGGAAATACCGTTCACGAGGGCAGATGCAGCACCGATGACAAGTATCAGGTGACGTGGGCGCTTCCCGGTCAGCCCGGCGACGAGTATGCAGTGCTTGTAGACGACGACCAGCGTGGTGTCTGGAGCCTCAGGGGCGACAGTCTGGACATTGTCATGCGCACCAGTCCCGACTTCCGTATCGGTGGAGTGGGACGGTCACGGTATTACTTCATGGTGCCCGAGAGTACGCCGGAGTTCGGTATCAACCTCGTGGGCGTGCATGTCGGGCCTTACGCAGCGCTGGTGCTCGACCCGGACGGCAAAGCCGCGGGAAGCTACCAGGGTGCGAACCCGGGAGCGGCACTGATTCCAGGCGCGCCACCGGCATCGGGCCCGGTCCCACCGGGCAACCCGGAGCGGGCGACGATCACCGTGAAGCCGGCGCCGGAGCAGACAGGAAAGCTCTGGAGCGTTATCCTCAGCGCGGCGGGAGACATCGGGGTGCATCTGACGGGGGTGCCAGGCTGGCTGGCGCTGTCGGAAAGGGACTGGTTTCAGCCGGCAGTGTTGGACTGACGAGAAGGGGCGGCGCGCTGCAGGTGTGATGTGGAACCCGGCCGAGCCGTGGGATTGGCACCGCGTTTCACTGCCTTTGGCGAAACGGGCGCCTGTACCCGGTTCGAGGTACTATGCGGCAACGGCCGGCGGGCCACGGTTGCCCGCCCTACAACGACTCAGCAACGGCCGGGCCGGATAGGGTCCCTCCGGAACCCTTAGCCTTTGCCGTCGCTTTTGGGCCCCGGAGGGGCCGTGCGCATATAGCCGGGGGCGGAAGCCCCTGGATACCGGTGGCCAGAAGCCACGCAGGGGCACCGGAGGGTCAACGCAATCCAGCAGATAGAAGGCACAGCGTCGCCCGGGCGGCCAACGCCCTCAGAACCTCATCGCCTCGAAGGCCTGCTCGTACAACCAATGCCCGAAGTCATTGGGATGATTGATGTTGTTGCCCAGCAGTGATGACTGGTCCTTGCGCTTCAGGACCATCTCCCAGGTGCTGAACACATCCACGTAGGCACATCCAGCTTCGAGGGCGGCTTCACGGGTCGCGGCGGCATACTGGTCCATGCGGTGCGTGCTGTGAACCCAGTGGTCATTGGGCGGGAATGCCGAGAACAGGATGACCTCCGCTCCCTTGCGATCCCGGATCATCTTCACCAGCTCCACCAGGTTCGCCCGAAACACCTCGGGCTCGGTGTTCCCCTTGTTGTGGTCATTCATCCCCCAGCCAACAAGCGCCAGGTCTGGCTTGTCCACGGTCCCCATGTACTTGTCGAACCAGTCGATGCCCTGGCGCGATGCGTAGCCTGAGATGGACACATCCTGCACCTCGACCTGCGCTTTGGGGAACCGGCGCTGCAGGTAGCTCGCAAAGCGGTTCTGGAACCGGAACTCGGGGCGCGACGCCTCGCCACCGGCGGTAATGCTGTCTCCGTAGGACGCGATCTTGAAAGGTCCGCCCGCCTCGAGTTTTGCGCGCACTGCAGCCATGGCCTGGGTCTGGTCATTAGGCTGCGCCCAGGGCTTACCGTTGCTGGTGCGGTAGTCGGCCCAGACAAAGAACGGGTGATTGCTCCAGTTGGTGAAATCCGTGTGGTTGAACTGCTCCAGGCCGTACAGGACGTGGGTGGAGTAGTCTGGGATGCGCGAACCGGCGGTGCGCGTGATGGTGCCGGCGGCATAGTCCACCTTGTAGTCGGCGCCTTCGGTATAAACCACGCAGCCTTCATCTGTCGCCAGGAAAGTGCTGCGGAGGGTCAGCGTACCCGGCAGGATTTGATCGAAGCACAGGTTCGCGGGCTTCTGGGCGGCCAGCACGAGGCTCTCGCCCTGCACATTCATGCTGATGCCGGGCTGCTCCTGTGCCCCGGCAACGCAGGCGAGGGAGCAGATGAGCGGCCACATCATGCAGCGTGAATCCATGGTGCAACACTCCAGTAGGGCGGTCGAGATTCGGATGCGGCAGCGAAGACCCACTGTTTCACCGTGGCGGCCTGCCCGTCCTTCCCCTGCCGTGAGAAAGGTAGATGAAGGACGCTCTGACAGTACCGGCGAAATCATCCGTGCCGCGCAATGGGTTGATTCTTGCGGCACAAGGGGTGACGACACATGTGTCGAAGGCTGATCGGGATCGCCTGCCTCATGTTGGCCGCAGTTTCGGCCGCAGATCAGGACGAGGTGAGGACAATGACGGCGGATGAACTCGCAAGTTGGCAGCGCTGGCTCTGCCCCTTACCAAAGCAGGTGGAGTTGACCGGCAAGGTCACCGTTCCCGTGGAGCGCCTGCGGGTGCGGACAAATGACCCCGCGACCGTGCTCGATGGTCAACTGGGGGTGGAACTTGCCGGGGCGTTGGAGGCGAAGACTGGCGTGAAGCCCGATCTCGCCGCGGAGGCGGCACCGGGCGACTTCGTGCTGGACTTCCGCCGGCGAGAGCAGGACAAGACGCTTCTGGCGGACAAGGCGCATCCTGACCAGGCGTACATTCTGGAGACGGTTACTGAAGACGGCCAGGTCACCCTCACCTGCCGGGCATTGAGTGAGACCGGCAGTATGTTCGGAATGCGGACACTGATCCAGTTGCTGGTTGCGTCGGCGCAGGGAACCGGCCAGGAAGTCACAGTAGATATCCCGGTGGGGAAGATCACCGACTGGCCGGACCTGGAAGAGCGCGGACAATGGGGCGGCAGCGTGGTGCAGGACCTGGAATGGCTAGCCGGGTTCAAACACAACTTGATCGAGCTGCACGCCAAGTTGAGCATCGACGACCAGGGGGTAGCCCACGCGACGATGGATCAGGCCGTCATGCAACGCGCCCGAGCGCTGGGCGTTCGCGTGGTGCCTATCATCCACCACCTCGAACAGCTTGAGGACACCGGACTGTTCAAGTTCTACCCGCAACTCCGGGCCACGAACGTCGAAAACAAAAACTCGACCCTCAAGCCCATCTGCTTCTCTCAGCCGGACCTGGTGAAGCCGCTGTCCCAATGGCTCACCGAACTGGGGCAGATCCCCGACGTGTCTGAAGTGATGATCTGGCTGTCCGAGGAGGGGAAGGGCTGCGGGTGCGACGCCTGCAAACAGGTCGATCGCTTCGTGAACGAACTGAATGCGTGCGTGGCAGCCTGGCGGGTTGCAAAGGAGACATGCCCCGATCTTGGTCTGCGCGTTCTCCTGACCCAGGCGAGTTACCCGTCGAATGAGGCGGTGCTCAAGGCCTTGCCCGAAGACGTGAAGGTCTCGTACTACGATGGCGGACGAACTTACAACACCGACCGCGCCCCCATGATCTATCCGGTGCTGGAAGAGTATCTCAGCAAGGGGCGCTGGCTAGGCGTTTATCCCACACTCTCGTCCAACTGGCTGAGCGTGGCGCCCTTCAGCAACCCGGAGTTCGTGAAGTACAGGATGACCGAATTCGTGGACAAGGGCCTGCACTGCCTTGTGGCCTACGTCGTTCCCGCTGCTTGGCTGTACCGAGTGAACACCGAGGCGGGGCTTGAGTGGTCCTGGAACGCTCACGGACGTTCGGAGCGGGAGTTCGCAGTGAGTTTTGCTGTGCGTCACGGAATACCGGACCCGGAGAAGTTCGCGGACTGGACAGAGCTTGTCGGGCCCCCCGCGTGGGACCTGTATGCGTCAAGGTTCCCCTACCTTGAGAACTGGGGTGCACCCACTGCGAAAATCGCCTCCGGCAGGATGAAGGTCGGCCTGGGGCAGTCTATTTTCGCAGCCTTCCAGTCTCCCGAGCAGTTCGAGAGAAATCTGATGCAACTCGATGAAGCACTGGCGCTCGCGCGAGAAGTGGGTGACGACGAGTATATCGCCGAGACCGTGATCGTGCGGGGATATACCCAGACGCTGCAAGCAGTCTGGCAGCTAAGCCAGATCATGCGCGGCGATGAGGGCGTTGCGCCGGAGAACCTCGCGGCCGCCGAGAAATGGCTGAAGAGTTGCCAGGAGGGTCTGGACAGTCTCATCGCCGCGTATCCCACCTGGAGCGACGCGTGCCTGCCGGACGCGTCGGTGAGAAAGCCGGACCGGTACCTGGCCACGGTGAGGCTCATGGAGGAGCTGTCCGCGAACATGGGCGAGCTGATGGAGGAGATCGGGCTGGAGGATGTGAGAAAGCCCTACAGGATGCATGTGATCGGGTCGTGGAAGACAGCGGATTTTGCGGAACGGGGGGCAGTCACGAAGCGGCTTGACGTCACACAGTTCGTGAGAGGCGAGGGCACGTATTGGTTCCGACCTGCGTACAAGATGGGTTCGCTGGGGCTCATCGCGACCCAGGTCGCGCTGGTTTCCTATGCGAAAGATAAGCCGGACGAATTGCGCGAGGAAGCCGTTGACCGCCACGACTGCCATGCCGGCGCGTGGGTGAAAGACGACGTGTACCTGCTTCCCCTCAAGGAGTATGACCCAGAGCGTGGCTACGCGGTGCTCGCGAATGTGCGAGGCGGCGACTCCACAGAAGGCGACTTCCTGTTCCGGAAGGTAAAGGAGTAAGGGGAGGACGGCGAAGGCGGAAAGCGACGGCCGGGCGCGAAACGTGGCGTCCCTGCAGGCGGCAGTGCAAGAGCGCATTGGGTAAAGGCACCATCTCCCGATGCGGCCCGGAGCTGGATGCCGGTCCCCCAATGCGGACCCCGGCGACGGACAGATAGCGACGGTATGCAGACCCAACTGAACCGACATCAGGAGACCATCCATGTCCGAACGCAATTTCCAGTTCCGCCAGAGACTCAATCGCGTACACAGGCCAGACCGCCGCGACCCTGCCCTGACCCCGGCAGACAATGAGGTCGTCGTGGAGAAAGGCTGGCGCATTGCCATCCCCGAGGGGGCGTCCGAGTACATCACCGGCGTGGCGCAGGACCTGCAGGACTACTTCCTCACGAGCATGGGCGTCCCGACGCTGCTGGCTCCCGGCGAACAGGCCGGACCCGCCACCATCTGCCTGACCACGCGGGAAGCATCGCCAGATCTGGGAGCCGGGCTTGTGAAACCGCGCAGTTACCGACTCATCGCAGCAGATGGCGCCATTACCATTTGCGGGTTCGACGAGCGGGGCATCGGCCAGGGCTGTTACTGGCTGGAAGAGCTTATGAACCTGCGCGAGGCGCCCTTCGTGGAGCGGCAGGACATCACCCGCACCCCCATCTTCTCGCCGCGCATGGTGCACTCCGGCTGGGGCATCGACCAGTTCCCCGACCCGCACCTGAATGCCATCGCCCACGCGGGGATGGACGCAATCCTGGTGTTCGTCAAAGGCCCGGACATGACCACCACCGGGTACCTGGACCTGAACAATCTCGTGGACCGCGCCGCCCTGTTCGGTCTCGATGTGTATCTGTACAGCTATCTGATCAGCGAGAAACACCCCTCCGAACCCGATGCCGAAGAGTACTACGAGAGCACCTATGGCGCGCTCATGAAGGCCTGCCCGGGAGCCAGAGGTCTCATCTTCGTGGGTGAGTCCTGCGAGTTCCCCAGCAAGGACGAACATACCACCGGCAAGCTGCGCCTCGACCCCAGCGTGGACCGCACGGTGGACAAGCGCCCGAGCCCCGGCTGGTGGCCCTGTTTCGATTACCCGGAGTGGCTTGACCTGCTCAAGCGCATCTTGCGCAAGTACAATCCGAATCTGGACATCGTCTTCTGGACTTACAACTGGGGTTGGGCGCCCGAAGAGGACCGGCTCGCGCTGATTCGCTCCCTGCCCACCGACATCTCCCTCCAGGCGACCTTCGAGATGTTCGAAGACGTGGTGAAGGAGGGCATCGTCACCCGCTGCGTTGATTACACCGCGTCTTTCGCGGGACCAGGCAAGTACTTCAGCAGCGAGGCGCAGACCGCCCACGAGCGGGGCATTCCGCTGTACACCATGAGCAATACCGCGGGCCTGACGTGGGACATCGGCGTGATCCCGTACGAGCCCGTGCCCTTCCAGTGGGAGCGGCGCTACAAAGCTCTCCTGAAGGCGCGGGAGGATTGGGGCCTGGTGGGACTCATGGAATCCCATCACTATGGCTGGTGGCCGTCGGTGGTGAATGAACTTGCGAAATGGGCGTACTGGGAGCCGGCCACCGAGACGCGGGATATGGCGCTGAAACTCGCCGCGCGGGACTTCGGGCAGACCGCCGCACCCCTGGCAGTGGAGTGCTGGGATCACTGGAGCGAGGCGATCCTGGACTATGTGCCCACCAATGAGGACCAGTATGGCCCATTCCGCGTAGGCCCGGCTTACCCACTGCTGTTTCAGGTGGAGAAGGAGCCCTTCCCGGACGCCCCGTATGCGCACTTTGGCAACCGGATCCTGACCACCCACTACCGGCCCCACAAGCCCGAAGACTTGCCCACGGAGATCTTCCTGCTGGAGCGCATGAAAAGCCGCTGGGAGCAGGGCCTCGAGAAGCTCGAAGCTGCGGTCGCGGCCACACCCGAACGCAAGAGGCCCGAAGCAATGCGCATGCTGTGGCTGGGCAGGTTCATCCGCAACTGCGTGCAGACCACCATCAATACCAAGCGCTGGTGGCTGCTGAAACAGCGACTGGAGACCGAACCCGGGCAGGCCGATGCGATCCTGAATGAACTGGTCGCGCTGGGTGAAGCGGAGATCGCCAATGCGCAGGAGGCGATCCCGCTGGTTGAAGCGGATTCTCGCCTGGGCTGGGAGCCGAGCATGGAGTACATGTGCGATCGGGCGCATCTGGAGTGGAAGATCGCCCAGATGCGCGCGGTGATTGACGAGGAGATCCCCGAGTACCGCAAGAGTCTGGGAAGGTAGGGGAGAGGCTCTGCCGCCCCTGGCTATATGCGAGCGGCCCCTCCGGGGCCTGTAGGCGGAGAGCGGGGCACCGACGGGATTTGGTTACGAAACGCGGGTGCGGAACGCTAAGTCGCGGAGACCAAGACCGCACGGCCGTCGACTACTGCCCCGCGCTGAAGCACGGGGCTGCTTGGCCCAGAGCGACCAGATGTGGTCGTTCTGGGCCGATCGTCTCCCGGACGGTGAGGCCCGCTTGGCGTCCGCGAGGACGCCTGGCTCGACTCGAGCCCTCAGCCCCGTGCTTCGGCGCGGGGTGTCGACCACAGGAGACCCAATACCGATGATGCCGGAGCTTCCGGCCGATCAGCCCGACTGCCAGCGCTGGATGTGGATTGAGCTGATCGGCTTCGACAACACAGTTCCCGACTACAACGTGGCCGCGTTTCTCGACAACGCCGGGTTCGTGCCCGATGGCCTGTCGATTCTCTTCTCCACGCCAGACTTCGTTCACCTGCACGATGGTCTCGAGCGCGAGGTGGTGTTCCCGCCGGATTACTGCTCATACGCGGGCAAGCCCTACAACGTGGAACGCGAGAGGCAGGCCTGGACGAACCATCAGCTCAAGGGACTCGTGGACGAACTCGGACGACACGGCGTCCCGGTCTACTTCACTCTCTTCAACCTTTTCGTCAGCGAAATCGACGGTGAACTGTACCGCAGCCCGTGGTGCGACGCTCACCCGGAACTGATGGAGTTCACGCGCGACGGCCAGTCCGCCCAGTGCCTCAACCCGCTCAAGCGATTCCCCGACGGGAGTCACTATGAGGACTTTCTGGTGTCGCGGCTGGTGGACGTGGCTGAGGACTACGGTTTCGCAGGAGTTCACGCGGCCGACGGCTACAGCAGCCCGCGCCTGCCTATCTGGATGGCGGATTACTCGGACGATATGACGGAACAGTTCGTGAGCATGATGGGTGTGGAGTTGCCTGAGAAGGTCCAGCCGGGCGCGGACCTCGAACCGTCCCCGGAGTTGATCCGCGCCCGGGCGGACTTCATCTGGACCAACTTGCGCCGGGAATGGTGCGAGTTCTACGCCCGGCGGTTCGAAGGGCTCTACACCAAGATCTGTTCCGCAATGCACGAGATCGGCCGGCAGGTCACCTTCAACAACGCCTGGACCCGCGACCCCTTCGAAGCGTACGACCGCTATGGCATCGACTACCGCAGGATCGCCCGGGCAGGGGTGGACCGGTTCTTCCTGGAAACCGTGGGCGCGGGGGTGTCCATTGGCGCGGAAAGCGGGTTCCGGGCCGACCTGCGCCATGAGCTCAATTTCATGCTCGCATTCACCAGAGCCTGCATTCCGGACATGCCTCTTCAGTGCCTCAACGCCACCGGAGACACCACGGAGAACTGGGACGTGCTCAACCATGCCCCACCCGTGAGTGAGCGGGAGATCCTCACCCTCGGGCACATGTTCCTGCAGGATGACCGCGGTTTCCGGCACGCCTCGGACGGGCCGCTGGTGTGTCTCGCGGATGGCATCAACGGCCCCCAGTGGAGGTGGCTACGGGAGAACTGGGTAGCGGCGTACGAGAGCCTGCCGGCGCGGGTGCTCGGGGCAACGGTGGTGTGGTCTCAGGCGGCGCTGGACGCCGAGATTGCGGATTACCCGGCGCGCCGGATACTGTCCCGGCAGCAGATCGCTGGGCGTCTGCAGAAGCTGGGCGCGCCCCTGCAGGTGGTGGTAGACGCCCGGCACGTATCCGCGTCGCGCGGGTGCCTGCTGGTGCCGAGGCCGGAGTTGCTGCCGGAAGACGAGCTGAAGCAGCTCCTGGAGTACCCGCACGGCCCGGTGGTGATGATTGGGCGGCAGGGAACCGACCTGCCCGGCGCGGAGCCGGCTTTCGCCGAAGGAACTGGGCCTGACCAGCTTGCCTGCTGGGTCTACAACGCGGGACGGGAACTGGTGTCGCCGGCCCTCGAACCCACCGCGCAGGCGGACCTGCCCGCCGAGATTCCGAACCCGCCCAACTACCTGCATGGCCTTTACTACCGCCCGGTGAGCCAGGGGTTCCTGCAGGCCTGTGCCGATCTCCTGGTCGAGTTGACTGACGTCCCCCGGGTTATGGGAGATGAGCCGGACCTGCGCCTGCTGGCCTTCGAGACGCAGGATAGCTCGGTGCGCATCCTGGTGGGCAACGAGGCGCACTTCTACGTAGTGGGCCGGATCGATATGCTGCGCGAAGTGCGCACAGTGAGCATTCGCAGCCACTTTCCGGGCAGGCCGATCCCGTATGACGGCCGCATCATCGAAGTGCGCGTGCCGCCACGGGGGATGGTTGCGCTGGACGTCGAGGTGGTGTGAAGAGGTCGGAATCTGCCGCCCATTCTGCGGGCTGTAAGGCAATCGTGGGTGCCACTGCTTCCCGCGAAGTGGAAGCAGTGCTTTGTCAGCGTGTCACACCAGGCGGTGCGTGGTGTGACACACGCCCGCAAACCAACAGCACAGGTCCTACCGATCCCTCCGTCGAACTGCGTCTGAGCCATCCCAATCACACGCCGAGACCGTTTACATACAACAGGAGACCCGCAAATGCCACTGATTGACATGCCGCTGGACAAGCTGGTGCAGTATGAAGGACGCAATCCGCGCCCGGCCGATTTCGACCAGTACTGGGATGACGCCCTTGCCGAGATGCGCGCCGTGGATGCCAACGTGTCTCTCGAGCCCGCACCCTTCCAGGTGCCCGGAGCGGAGTGCTTTGACCTGTGGTTCACCGGCGTGCGTGGAGCGCGCATACATGCCAAGTATCTGCGCCCGAAGAGCGCGGACAAGCCCCATCCGGCCGCCTGCATGTTCCATGGATACACCGGAAGCTCGGGGGACTGGTTCGACAAGCTGAGCTATGTCGCAATGGGCTTCAGCATCGCCGCGCTGGACTGCCGCGGACAGGGCGGCAAGTCCGAAGACACCGGCGGTGTCAAAGGCAATACCCACCGCGGCCACATCATTCGCGGCCTGGACGATGAGAAACCGCACAATCTCCTGTTCCGCCATATCTACCTGGACACCGCGCAGCTCGCGGGCATCGTCATGGGTTTCGACGAGGTGGATGCGGAGCGCGTCTGCGCCATCGGCGGCTCCCAGGGCGGCGGTCTGACCCTCGCCTGCGCTGCGCTTGAGCCCCGCATCCGCAAAGCCGCGCCAGTTTTCCCCTTCTTGTGCGACTACCTGCGGGTCTGGGAGATGGACCTCGCGCAGGGCGCATACGAGGAACTGCGAACATACTTGCGGATGTTCGACCCAACTCACGAGCGCAAGGACGAGATATTCACGCGCCTGGGATACATCGATGTTCAGTTCCTGGCGCCGAGGATCAGAGCCGAAGTGCTGATGGGCGTTGGGCTCATGGACACCATCTGCCCGCCATCGACCCAGTACGCGGCCTTCAACAAGATCACCTCGCCGAAGCGGGCTATCATCTACCCGGACTTCGGCCATGAGGGTCTGCCGGGCTTCTATGACAAGGCCTTCGAATTCATGAGCAATTGGTAGCGTATGCAAGCCGGCTGTGGGTGGCGACTGGAATCCGACCGTGTGGAGGCGTGACATGAAGTACGCAATCGTGGCCGGTCTAGGGCTGGTGCTTCTGTGTGCAAGCGCGACCTGCCGGCAAGTGGAGCAACGCGCGGTCTGGGCGCATTTCTCTGACATCAAAGACCCGGAGACACTCCAGAAATCGGTGGATCGCATCGCCGCGGCGGGCATGAACGCGATCTACATCCTCGTTTGGTACAACGGCGGACAGGCTACTTACGTGAGCGATATCTGCCCCATGCAGAGCGGAACGCCCGAGGGGTTCGACCCACTGGGCGCACTCATCGAGGCGGCCAAACCCAGGGGCATCGACGTCCACGCCTGGTTCGTGAATGGGAGCTACGGCCACACGCGCCCCGGCTTCGTTTTTGCCAAGCATCCAGACTGGGAACTGCAGAGCGGAAGCGACTCGGGCGACGGGTGGTACGACCTGGGCAAGTCCGAAGTGCGCGCTTTCCAGCGAGACGTGATGCTGGAGTGCCTGCGCAGGTACGACGTGGCAGGCATCCACTTTGACTATATCCGCTTCAACGGACGGGGCATGTGCTACTGCGATGAATGCCAAAGGCAGGTGCAGGAGCAGTTCGGGATCCCACCGGTGTCGGCTGCGAATCCGACCTTCCCGCTGGCCAGCCAGATGAGTGGCAACCCGGTGGGTAAGGTCAGCACCGCGCAGGTGCTGGCGACCTTTGAAGATGGCGTCCCGGCGATCACCCTCAACAAGCTCGGCGAAGGCGAAGCCGCGCTGTTCAACTGGCAGGCGGAGAACACCGGGAATAGGGCGGTTCCGGAGATCGCGGCCAAGTTGCTGGAACGTTTCGGCGCGACCGGCGATACCGTCTACCAGGTGCGCAACACGCCCACTACCGACCGCTATGGGCTGGGCAGTCAGCAGAAGGGCATGGATTGGGTGCGCGGTATGGGCTGCAAGGTTGCGGCGGTCACCGATGCCGAGCTTGAGAAGGTCCCGGCCGGGGCGACCGTGCTCTTCACCGCGCAGTATCTGATCCCGCCCGAGACCGCGGCTTGGCTGGAGCGGCACGTGAGCGCCGGCGGGAACGCCCTGTTCGTGGACGGCCCGATATTCTCCATCAAGGAGCCCGCCTTGCAGCGAGTGCTGGGGCTGACCGGACCGGAGCGATACTTCAGCGCCATGCGCGTCATAAGTCCCGCGCCGGACCAGGACCTGATCATTCCCGGGCCACCGGTGGACCCGGAAATGGAGATGAAGCGCGCTGCTGCCTGGGAGCAGTTCCGGCGAAGCGTGGTGACCGATCTCGTGCGCCAGGTCTACCGGGGCGCGAAGCAGATCAAGCCCGAGGCCCAGGTCTCCGCGGCGGTCTTCTACAACCGGGCTGCCGCGGACAGCGTCTGCCAGGACTGGTACGGCTGGCTGAGTGAGGGCATCATCGACTACGTGCTGCCCATGGCCTACACCGAAGACAACGCGAAGCTCGCCGAGGCGCTGGACGAGTGGACGGCCTTCGACCCGGAACTGGCGCGGATCATCCCCGGGCTTTCCATCTACTCGAAGTCCGGCGGCGGCAGGACCGTCACCCGCGATCTGGACCTCGTGAAGCAGCAGGTGGATCTCTGCCGGTCCTACAACGCGCGGGGAAACTGTTTCTTTGCGCTGGCTTACCTCAATGATGCTCTGCGCGACCAGTTCGCGGCGGGCCCATACGCTGAGCCTGCTGAGGCCTACTACCCGCCTGCGAGGTGAGGGTGGGAAGCCCGGGTAGGAGGGGGACTCTTCCTGCCCGGCGGATTGCCGTCCGACCATCCGTCTCGCGCATCGGGGGCAATTCCCGCCATGCCCGACACTCCCGGGCAATCTCGCTTGTCCATTCCCGATGCCGTCCGCGACCTATACCACTGCGCCACTTACAAGACGCAGGCCCGTCGCGAGCTCATCGCCCCCCCGGATGTTGCAGTCGAAAATCATTGCCCCGGCAGGGGGGCAGATCAATACTTCGCCGTCGAGGAGAGGTTACACCATGAGCGACAAGATCAGGATCGGTTGGGCAAGTCGTGACATTACGCCGGATCGCCCCGTGTCGCTGCGAGGCCTATTCAACCTGCGCATTGCCACACGGGTGCAGGACCCGCTGACCCTCACCGCCCTGGCCATCGAAAGCGGGGGCGAGCAGGCGATCATCGTCTCCATCGACACCTGCGCTGTGGATGATGAATTGCTGGCGAGCAGCCGTGAAAAAGTCGCCGAGAGACTGCCCGGCTTCGATCCCCGCAAGCTCATCGCCAGCGCAACGCACACCCACACCGCGCCTTTCGTGGGCGGCGCAATCGGCCTGCAAAAGGACACGGACTACCTGGACGACATCGTGGCGAGGTACCCGGACTACATGCCGACATCGGAGTACACGGACGTGGTGGTCAATGCGCTTGTCGATGCCGTGTGCGAGGCGTGGGAGAACCGGACGGAAGGTCTTGTCGGCTGGGGATACTCATACGCGGTGGTAGGCGAGAACAGGCGTGTGCGCTACTTCGACGATCGAGCCATGATGTACGGGAGCACCGCCGCCGCCGATTTCTCGCACATCGAGGGCCACGTGGACCACGGCGTTTACCTTCTTTTCACCTACGACCCAGAGCAGAATCTCACGGGGGTTCTCGTGAACGTCGCCTCACCGTCGCAGGCGAGTGAGAGCGGGCAGGATTTCGTCTCCGCCGACTTCTGGCACGATGTGCGGGTGGAACTGCGCAAGCGCTATGGTGAGAGCCTGTTTGTGCTGCCTCAGTGCTCGGCGGCGGGAGACCAGTCGCCTCACCGCCTGATCCACACCCGTGCCGAGCAGCGCATGCTGGCGCTCAAGTACGGCGAGGGCCGTGGCAGGCCGCTCAATGACGCTCTGCGGCTGGATATCGCAAAGCGCATCGCGTACGCCGTGGATGATGCCGAGCCCGCGGTGCGCAAGGACTTGCGCGACGAGGCGGTGCTGAAGCACGAGTACCGCGACCTGGAACTGCCCCATTGGAATGTGACTGAGAAGGAGTACGAATCCGCCCGGGCGGAGATGGACGAACTGGCCGCGAAGCTCGAGGGCCTCGAGGGGGGTGACCGACTGGACAGCACTTACACCGCGCTTCGCTCGCGAATCGGTTGGTGCAAGCGGGCAGTTGACCGTTATGAAAACCCGCTGCCCTTTGTGCCCATCGAGATGAACGTGGTTCGCCTGGGCGATGTGGCTTTCGTGACCTCGCCCTTCGAGTACTACCTGGATTTCGGCGACCGGATCAAGGGACGCTCGGCTGCTGTGCAGACCTTCGTGGTGCAGCTGTCCGGCGGCGGCAGCTATCTCGCCACCGAGCGCGCCGCCAGTGGCCTGAGCTACGGAGCGGTGCCCGCAAGCTGCAAGGTCTCCCCCGCTGGTGGCCAGGTGATCGTAGACGAGGCGGTCGCCATCATCGAGAGGATGTTCGGGGAGGAGTAGAGACGGGCGAATTTGCTCCCCGGGAAACGGGGAACGGACATTTGGGTTCGCATCGTCACCGAACCCGCTGCCTGTGTTCGTTTCCCCTGCTTTCAGCCCTCCAGGCTGGCGAAGTCCAGCCGGATCACCGGCACCGTGCCCGGCATCTCGTCCAGCGGCAGATTCCGCAGGCGCAGGCAGGGACCTGCAGCGTGACGCGCGGGTGTCAGGTCGATGCTCGTCTCCACTGACGCGCCGGTGTTCAGCAGAACCGCGCTCTCCGGGAGCACCGCGAACGGCGGCAGATACAGTGCCGTGCCCACCGCAGGCCGATGCAGGTGGACGTAGAGCGTGCTTCCCTTCCGCGTGACGAGCACGGTTCGGTTGTCGGTCACTCCCGGCGCGGGTTCGGCACCCTCGAAGGCCTCGCGCACCGTCTTGTACCAGTGGCCCACCGGCTCCAGCACGCGGAGCGCCTCTTCCGGGAATGTGCCGTCCCCGCGCGGCCCGGGGTTCAGCAGGTAGTTGCCCCCTTTCGCGAGGATCTTGTCCATACTGCGCACTAGGTGGGCGACGGTGTAGTAGTCCTCATCCGCGCGGTAGCCCCAGCTTTCCATGCCCACAGACTGGCACGCCTCAGTGGGTCGGTCGAAGACCAGCACCTCGTCCACCGCGCGTTCGTACTCGCGTTCGGGGGTGTCGAAGTCTCCCTCGCCGAACCCGCGGCCGTTGATGACCGCCGACGGCTGCAACTCCCGGATCAGCGCATTGAACCGCGGGTCACGGTGCTCGATGACATTGGCATCCCACCAGAACCCATGAATCTCTCCATAGCGGGTACACAGTTCGCGCACCTGGGCTTCGACATACGCCAGGTACTTGCCGAGGTCGGGCTCGTCGCCCGGGTCGGGGGCAGGAAGCTCGTAGGAACGCCCCGCGCTGGGGTAGTGGGGGTGGTGCATGTCGGCGACCGAGTAGTACAGGCAAAGGGGGAAGCCGCGCCGGTGACAGGCATCGGCAAGCATCGTCAGCACGTCTCGACCGTAAGGCGTGCGGGTCACCTTGTACTCGGTCTCGTCGCTGTCCCACATGCAGAAGCCGTCTATGTGCTTGGTGGTGAAGCACAGATAGCTCATTCCAGCGTTTTCGGCAATGTCCAGCCACGCGTCGGGGTCGAAGCGCTGTGGATCGAACTGGTGGATCTGCGCGGCGTAATGGTCCCGCGGGATGCTGCGGCGGAACTGATCCTGCTCATGCCATCCCCCAAGCGCGTACAGGCCCCAGTGAACGAACAGCCCGAAGCGGTGCTCGAAGAACCAGTCGCGCGCGTCGCCGAAACTGAAGGACATGATGCCTCCCGAAGCCCGTGGGTTTGGTGTATTGTACCAGAACGAAGGACAGACGGGCCAGGACGCACGTCCCACGCGTCAGCCTGGACCACCGCTGCCCCACCCACCGCCACGAAAGGGCTGGACCCAACCAGACCATGACCCCACGAGAGCGCTTTCTCGGTGTCGCGGACGGCACACTCACCAATCACCTGTACCTCGCCCTGAACCTCAATGTTGGGTGGTTCATGGAGGAGACCCTGGAGCGCTGGTACGGGGAAGGACTCCCGGCGGGTGCTGATCTGGCTGAGCACTTCGGTCTGGACCGCGTATTCTTCACCGGCGGCGCACCGTACAGCCCGATGCCCGCCTTCGAAGAGGAAGTCCTGTCCGAGGACGCCGAGACCCGGGTGGTGCGCGACAGGCTCGGCGCGACCCTGCGTGTGTTCAAGCAGGACACCGCGTCGAAGATGCCCCAGTGGCTCGAATACCCCATCAAGACCCGCGACGACTGGCTTGCGTTCCGCGAGCGCCTCGACCCGAACACGCCGGCACGATACCCGAAAGACTGGGACGAGTTCGAGCGCAAGTGGGCAGAGCGGGACCAACCCCTGGGCCTTGCCCCCGGCAGCTTCTTCGGACACACACTGCAGCGTTGGGTGGGCACCGAACACCTCTGCATCCTCTTTTGCGAGCAGCCCGAGTTCGTACACGAAATGATGGAATATCTCGAAGGCTTCTTCCTCGCGCTGATTGAACCGTTCCTGCAGCGCGCGCAGTTCGATTTCGCGTCTTTCGGCGAGGACATCGCTTACAAAGGCCGCAGCTTCATCTCCCCGCGGATGTTCCGCGAGTTCATCCAGCCCCACTACCGCAGCATCACCCATGCCCTCCGGGCCAAAGGGGTCCGCACCATTTTCGTGGACAGCGACGGCTGCATCGATGAGCTGATCCCGCTGTGGATGGAGGTCGGCATCAACGGTTTCTCGCCGCTGGAAATCGCGGCGGGGACTGACCCGCTGGCTCTGAAGCGTGAGTACGGGCGCGACATCGTGCTCGCCGGGGGCATCGACAAACGTGCGCTGGCGCGGGGGACAGACGCTATCGATGCTGAAGTGGAGAAGGCCCGGCGCCTGCTGGAACTGGGCGGCTACTTCCCGATGGTAGACCACTCAACGCCACCGGATGTGCCCCTGTGGGCCTTCGAGTACCTGTTGGAAAGGCTGAGGGGATAGGCGTGTCGCGGGACAGCTATTCGCCGAGCGTGTGCGCTTGTACCGTGATCTGCGCCGGGTCGGCCTGCCCGAGATGATGAACCGCGCACGCCGCCTGAAGATACTGTCGCGCGATGTCCAGAGAAGAAGTGTCGCGCTGCTCTTCGATCATTTTTCCGGCCAGGATGTTCAGCCCCGTCACGTCCAGCGCCACGCAGTCCGTGGATGCCAGGACTTTGCCGCAGTTCCAGTACGGCGGCATGCGCGCCAGGCCGGGCTCCACGTTGGGCTGCAGGGCGTCGAGAATGTGAAGGCGGAACTTGAGGCGCACCGAGGGCCGCGCTGCTGCCAGCGCCAGTTGGTCCGGGGCCGACATCAATTGGAGTCTGTCAGCGCGCGGGACGCAGGCCAGTTGGGTGCTGGTGGCTCCCCACATGCCCAGTTGCCGGTCCGCGCGCAGGCGGGCCAGGCTGATGAGCACATCGCATTCCTCGAGCACAATCCGGCTGATGCCGCCCCGGAAGCCCTCGGATTCGGCGCCCATGGTCCGCACGCCGTCGGGGTCCTTGCGCACGAGAAGCCCCGCTGAGAAGAGGGATGTCTCGCTATCGGCCCATACCGTGATGGATGCGGGGCGAACGCCCGCTCGAACCAGACGGTCGATGAGCGCGTCCAGCAAAGCCAGCGAGGCCGGCGGGTACTGGGCGTCCAGCAATATTCCCACCCGTTCGCCCTGACCGGACAGCGAACCCCACGCCTCCTGGAACTTGCGCGTTCCGGTGGCATCCATCACCGCGCGGTCCAGCATCTGTGCAACCACGCGGTAGCTCTGTTTACCCAGCGGGTACACGCTTGCCGGTGCGAGAATGGATGGGGCTTCGAGAAAGTTGGCGGCGCTGACCTCGGCAACGATGGCAGGGCCGGGCACCCGTCCCGGGTTGGCAAGGACAGGTAGCGGGGCAAGAATGGCCCCAATCAGGACTGCTGCCGTCATTACTGCGGCCGATCTTCCCATGGGTGAGTTGCCGCGGCCAGGCTTTTCCCGCGCCTCCAGGTATTGGACAGGCCTGTCGCGTACGGGTTTCCAGCGGGGCAGACAGGACGGACGCAGTCACCTGGCGAGATGCAGGGTCACGCGCCCGTCCGTGGATCAGACAATCACGGGGGAGCTACTCACGACTGTCCGGAGCGGATGCGGTCCACCATCGCCTGCACGGTCTCGAGCGCTTTTGCTGCCAGACTGTCGATGAGTTCCGGCGACATCTCCGCCTTCTTGTTCGGGCCCTCGAAGCGTTCCACCGGGCAGGGACCGCTGAAGCCAAACTCGGACAATGTGCGCAGCATGGATTCGTGGTCCACGTCGCCCTCGCCTATGTACGGGAAGAGCGGGTTCGCGCGGGGACCGACGTGGTCCTTGATGCACAGGGCCACAGTGATGTCCGCGCACAGGCGAATGTCCTCGGCCGGGTCCACGCCCTCATAGAAGTGGACATTGCCTCCGTCATAACAGATGCGGAAGTGCGTAGAGCCCACGCGTTCCACAGCTTCCCGGCAGCGGCTTGCAGTGGCAGTGATGCCCGTGTGGGGCTTGGAGACCAGCATCACATCCATTTCTTCGGCATACTTCACCACGGGCGCCACCGCTTCAAACCACTCGTCGGTCATCCGCGCCCAGACATCAGCCGGGTGCTTCTCGTCCGGCCAGCTCTTGTACTCCCACGGGCCGATCACGAGTATCTGCGGCACGCCCATGAGCTTCGCCTGGTCGATGCGCCTGCGGAACAAGTCCTGACCGCCTTCAGCAGTAAGGGCGATAGCGCGGGGCTGGAACATCATCACCGGCTCAAGCCCGGCGTCTCGCACGATGCGCCCCAGTTCGCCGATGCGCGCATCGTCATCATACGATCCGGGGGTCTCGATTCCCTCGTGGGTCGTCCCGAATGCCAGGTATCTGTATCCGGCGCGGGCGATCCCTTCGACGGCGCGAGAGAAAGGCAGTTCCGAGTAGGGCAGAGTCATGCAGGCGATCTTCGGGTCGAACATGCCGGCCTCCGGGCGACGTGGAATCAGTCAGCCGCGCGGAGAGCCCGTGAAGGCCGCTCCGCGCGGGACGAAACTCGCGGAAGCGAGTGATGCTCCCGTCTCACTTTCGTGGCCTGTCAAATATGGGAAGGGGCTCGATCGGCGGCTCCTCGAAGTCCAGTTCCTTCAGCTCGAAATCCGCTCGCACGACCCCGTTCAGCGGTACTACCACCCGCTGCTCAGCCCATTCATACGGCCATGCCCAGGCGGATACCACCCGCACGCCGGCCGGCACTTCAATGGAGTATTCGCCGTTTTCGTCGGTCACGGTGGAGAACACGCGCCAATCAATGATAGGTGGCTTGATGCCGATGCACCCGCCCGGATCGGTCGCGTCTGCTCCGCCAGCCACCGGCAAGTCCGGCCTGATATCCGGCGGCAGTTCAATGGGCTCCGGGGGTGGGAGGAACCACGGTTGATCCATGCGGACTTCGATACTCGCTCCGGCGATGGGTGCCCGAGTGCCATCGAGCTTCACACCCATGACTTTGCCGACGATCTTGCCCGTTTCGGGGTCCTTCTCGGGCCAGAGCTGGAAGTCCGCAACAGCAGTCTGTCCGGGACTCACATAGACGAAGGCCTCGCCGGTCAAGTATCCCGGGACGGCCACAGTCACGAAGTACGGGCCCTCCTGGACAGCGCGCATCACGAAGCTGCCGGTATCATCCGTGATCGCGGAGTACGAGACCCCCGGAGGCGGCGGATAGATGAATGGGACTGCCGGGGCAGTGTTGGCGCCACCGGCGTTGGGCGACGAATCGGCGGACGTTCCGTCCGGAGCGATGGTAGGCTTACCCTCATCGTCCATGATCCAGAGCAGGTCGGATCGGGCGACCACCTCGACACCCACCGCGGGGACCCAGACACCGTTCTCATTCTTGATGACCAGTCCCGCGATCTGCCCTGCGGGAAGCGGACGGATCGGCGGGAGTATGATCACCTCGCCCGGTTCGATCTCGAACTCCGACCGGCCCGCTTCAGTGCCGTCGGGGCCGATAATGTCCAGGACATGCTCGCCCGGCGGGATGTTGGGAATGCGGAAAGTACCGTCGGGATTCACGCCCACAGGCAGCTCCGTACCGTTGAGAAGCAGTCTGCAGTTCTCGGGCGAGCCGCTGTTGAGATCAACGCTCCCCGTCAGGACTCCCGTCTGATTGTTCGCAGGCGGAGTGGCCTCATCGCCTCCGCCTCCGCAGCCGGCCATGATCGCCAATACAAGGACTGCCAGACTTAGCGCAACAATGCGCACCATCGCCCCACCGACCTCCTTGTAAGTTGTGAACAACCCCACGGCGACCTGAAGGTCCCCGGTGCCCCTATGACGTTGCGACGATGGCCCGTGTTCCATAAGCCAGGCAGATTGTACAAAACTGATTATAACACCTCGGGGCCCATTCACAATCGATGGGTGCGGGGTTGTTTGGGCTTGCCCCCAACCGGGCGTTTGTGTACTGTTCTGCCAGTGTTTGCTACATTCGAATGGACGGCGATGTGTCGTTCGTCACGGATGGAGGAGCAGCAGATGCCCGACTGGGTTCTTGTCGCTCTCGGGTTTATCGCAGTGCCGCTGGTGGCCGTTATCGGCTTCATCGGGGTGGTCGGCTTCGGCATCTGGGTGATCCACAAGAACAGGATGGCACGCCTCGAATTGGAGGAGAAGGAGCGTCAGGCCGAACTGGACCGCGAGCTTCTCGGCCTTGGGAGCAAGGAGATCGCGGCCAATATTCAGGTGATCCTGGACCGGCTGAACGCCCTCGAGAATCGGATGGACAGGCTTGATGCAATGAAAGAAGTGGAAGCTGCCAAAGCTCGGGGGCGCATCCCGCTGGGGACCAGCGAGGAAGCTGTACGGCCCGAGCGCCGGCAGGACGAGACAAATATCGCCTGACCGGCCCGCATCCGGCAGGCCGGCTGCAGGTTGAAGGAGGCGCACATGGAGTTTCTGTCGGGCATTCTCACGTACCTGGGCATTGCCTTGTTCGTGATCACCCTGTTCGTTGGCGCATTCATCACGCTCCTCGGCCTTCCTGGTACGGTGCTGATCCTGGTGGATGCCGTGATCTACTCGGCGGCCACGCGCTGGGAGAAGCTGGAATGGGGACTGCTGCTGGTGCTGGGGGTCATCACCCTGGTGGCGGAGATCAGCGACAATGTGGTCAGCGCTGCCGGGGTGAAGAAGTACGGAGGCTCCACCGCGGGGATGATCTGGGCCATGATCGGCGGTCTCATCGGCGCCGTGGTCATCGGCAGCATTGTCGGGGCTTTCGTTCCCGTGATTGGCCCCATCATCGGCGGCCTTTTGGGCGGTTTCGCGGGCGGGTACTGGTACGAGCGAGGCCAGGGCAAATCCGACCAAGAAGCAAGGCGTGCGGGCATGGGTGCCGTCGTGGGACGCCTCGCCGGTACGGTGCTCAAATCTGTCCTTGCCGCCGTCATGGTCATCCTGTGTCTAAGCTACGCCTTCTGAATGCATTGACGCAGTTGCAGGAGTCTTCCGGGGACTGCCGAATCTAGTCGCTGAGCCGGCGTTGCAGTTGGAGCCTCAAGGAGTAGAGCGCCGCATGGATCTGAGCACATCGACCCTCCCCGAGGGTGAATGGCAACTGGCCTGGCATGATGAGTTCGACGGGGAGACGCTGGATGAAACCAAGTGGCTGTACCGGTTGCACCGATTCGGCCGGCGCGTTCCCCAGTGGACGCCCGAAGCCGTGCGGCTCAACGGCCAAGGGCAGTTGGAGCTGACCGCTTTCGAGCGAGACGGTGAGTTCTTCTGCGGAGCCATCCAGACGGGCTCGAATTTCATGGACCGCCCGGGCGAGCCGATGTGCTTCAACAAGGACATGATCTGGCCAATCGGCAAGCTGGCCACGCCCACTTTCGAGCATACCTACGGCTACTGGGAGATCCGCTGTAAGCTACCGCGGGTGCCCGGCTGGTGGGGAGCTTTCTGGATTCAGTCCGCGGTGATCGGCAGCAGCCTGGACTACGCCCGAACCGGGGTGGAGATTGACGTCCTGGAGAACTTCGAGCGCAACGGCAAGGTCAGTCACAACATCCACTGGGGAGGCTACGGGGCCGATCACCAGTCACGGGGCAGCGGTGACATCCAGGTGGAGAATTGGCAGGACGAGTACCACAACTACGGAGTCCTCTGGACGCCGGACGCACTCACCTTCTACATCGACGGCAGGCAGACCTGGGCGGTCTCGGATGCCGTGCCGCAGTGCCCCCAGTTCCTGCTGGTGACCACGGAGATCCGGGGCGCAGCCGGTGGCATGAATCCGAACCGGGAAATCCAGGCGGAGCAGCTGCCGGATGTCTTCCTGGTCGATCACGTACGCGTTTTCGATCCGGCCTGACGCGTGTAAGGAGCGCTGCGAGGCCGGACTGCGGTGGAAGCGATTCATAGAAGGGGCGCCCGCATAGAACTCGGATTATCGGGCGGCACCTGACAGGAACGCTTGCGGCCACGCAGGCGACAGCAGCGTGTGGGAGAGGTCGGTATGGCCCAGGAGTGCAGCGTGAGCAGCACGCAGCTTGTCGGAACCGGTGTCCCCGGGCTGGACACGGTCCTTTGCGGAGGCCTGTTGCCCGGAGCGTGCGTCGTCGTGGAGGGGGCGCCGGGCGCGGGCAAGACCACCCTCGGACTGCAGTTCCTCTACCAGGGGATTGTGCAGTACGGCGAGCCGGGGCTGCTCGTGAGCTTCGAGGAGTTCCCCGAGGAGTTGCACCGCGATGCGCAGTCGTACGGCTGGGACCTGCGAACCCTGGAACGCGAGCGCAAGCTGGGTGTGATCTGCACATCCCCCGAAGTCTTTCTGGAAGACACCATGGCTCCCGAAGGACTGTTCGCGCGTTACGTCGAGGAGATGGCTCCAAAGCGGGTGATGGTGGACAGCATCACACAGATGGGCAACCTCTCGCGCGACCCCTTCGAATTGCGCAAGCTGGTTTACGGCATTCGCAATGGCTTCAAGCGCCACGGTCTGACCTCGATGCTCATCACCGAGTCCGACAATCTGCGCCGGAATGGAGCCCCCTTCGAACGTTACATCTGCGACGTGGTGATCTGCCTGGAGTATCGGCTGGTGGAGAGTTCGGGAGCCAGGGTGCGGGAGCTCGAAGTCGTCAAGAGCCGGGCACGCCCGCATATCGCCGGGCGGCATCTTTTCGATATCAATGACCACGGGATGGTCGTAGCGCCGGATCTCACGGCAATCATGCCGATCCAGGAATCGGTTACGCCCGTGGAGCCGCGCTTCATCACCACCGGCTCCGCGGGTCTGGACAGGATGCTGTCCGGTGGTCTCGTGGAGGGATCCACGACAATTGTCGCCGGGAGCACTGGCGTGGGCAAGACGATCCTCGGATTGCAGTTCCTCATGGCGGGGGCGGCCGCCGGCGAGCGCGGGCTCTTCATCTCCTTCGAGCAGACAGCGTCCGAGCTTGCCCGACTCTCGCGCGGCCTGAAGATGCCGGAAAGCCAACTCCGGCCGGACGGCCTCATCACCGTTTCCTGCCACCGACCGGGCCGTGGCGCGATGGGGCTGCTGGTGTCCGGGATCGTTCAGATGATCCAGGAACTGCAGCCAAAGCGCATCGTGGTGGATGCCCTGTCCACACTCGCGAAGGCGCCTATGGAGCCGACCAGGGCCAAGGCAGACCTGACCGGTTTTGTCTCCGCGCTCTGCGCCAGTCCGGCCACCTCGATCATCTGCGACGAGACCCCGGGCATCGTGGGCGAGTTCGAGGTGACCGGGGGTGTCATGGTCTCCTCGCTGGTGGACAACGTGATCATCCTGCGGTACGTGGAACTGGGGAGCGAGATGCGCAGAGCCGTGTCGATTCTGAAGGCGCGGTATGTCGGCCATGACAAGGAGATCAAGGAGTACGTCATCGGGCCCTCGGGCATCGAACTCATGAGCAAGTTCGACGTGGCGACGGGGCTTCTCAAAGGGTCGCCTGTGCGCCGCGACGTGGAGGACTTCTTCTAGAGCCAAACCGGTTGCGGCGGAGGGGGTGTGATGAGTGGGCGTGTTGGAAGTCAACGAGATCGTGGCGCTGGTTGCTGTAGCGCTGGCGTGCGCTGCCACCCTGTCGGCTCGCGCGCATCCGGCCAACAGCGCCAGGACGCGCCTGTGGTGGACCCGCTTTCTCGCCATGCTCGTGCTCTTCCTCTGCGCACAGATCGCCACCAACCTCGAACAGCTTTGGCAGGATGACATGCTTCAGCATCAGGTGCTCAATGCGCTTGAGCACATGCTCTTGTGCGGCGCAGGAGCGGGAGCGATGTTGATCGGCGTGCGGGGCATCCGCGAGGCGTTCTTGAGGCTTGGCGGTGGGGAGGATGGGAGCGCGTGAACCTGGGTATCGCGATTATCGATATGCTGGCCATGAGCATGTTCTTCTCCGCCGCCGTGCTGGCACTGGTGGCAAACCGGGAAGCCCACGGACGCACCCGGCTCTGGGCCAGTGCCGCACTGGCATTCGGAACATTGGCGCTGGACAGGGCCGCCAACGCGGTGGAATGGTCGGGGATCGGCCAACTGCGCTTTCTGGACGCGCTTCAGGGCTACTTGAGCACCTTCGCGTGCCTCGTGATCTTGATGCTGCCCGTGAGGTTCTTGATTGTTGCAGGCCGGCCGAAGGGCGACTAGAGTGACCAACGGAGAACGTCAGCGCGGCTTATACTCCTCACAACGTCTGGCATTGGGGCGCTCGGGGCGCCTGCAGGCTCCCCTGTAGTCATATCGGCAGCTGTCGCAAAGGAATTTCCCGGGTGCGCGCACAGCTTTCCACCACATCCCGAGCCTACTGATCAGCCCTGCAAATCCTCTAGGCCGATTCCCCATCATTCACTCCTTCAGCGACGGTATCCGCTTCATGCGGTTCTCCCGGCAACTTCGGGAGGGGCTCCCCGGGTGCTTGCCCGTCTTCAGCCAGCAACTCCCGTGCCTTGACGGCCAGGTCTCGCAGGGCTCCGCGCGGGTCAACTCTCCGCGTCGAGTCGAGCACCAGGACGCTGGTCAGGAACTGCCGCGGATCGGCGATCCCCGCGACGATTTCCCGGTGCGGCTGAGCACCGAAGGGCCAACCGGCGAGTGCCGGCCAGATCAGTCCGGCCACCGCCGGAACCACGAAAGCAGCCTGCAGCAGGCATGCGGGGGCGTTGCGCAGGGCGAAGTCGAGGGCGATGTGGATGTCTGCGGGTCCGGGTCGCAGAGCCTGGACGGCCAGCGACATGAGGGCCGCGTAGAAAAGATGACTGGCCATCATGAGCGCCCAGAGCCCAGCCGCGCGCGGTGAAGGGCGCTCCAGCCCAAGGGCTATCGCGAGATAGACGGCCGCAACCGCCACCGGGCATACCCAGTAGGGGATTGCCCACGGCGCTGGCGATGCGCCGTATAACCATGCGGCGCACAGGATCAAACAGATCCCTGACAAAAGCACGGCGGGTGCGTCGGAGTGGGCATTCCCGGACATCCGTTCACTCTCCGGTCGGGGTGACGGCATCCTGGCGGCGTGCTACAGCGCGCAGCAACTGATCCAGGTGGGTGCCTGCCGCAGCGGCCCCTGGGATCCCTGGATGACCAAGCACGACGAGAACATGCTGGCCGCCGAGTTGCGTGAGGGCAAGCACCACCGAACCGGTCTCTCCCGCGAGCACCACGCGGTCGCAGTCCGCCAACCGCGAGGCAAAGCAGAGGTCTTCGCACAGCCCGAACACCGCGGCAGCCTCGCCCGGTGGCAAGACACTTCCTGGCTGGCGGCGTGTAAGGGCCACGACCTGTCGCCCAGGGCAGTAACTGGCGGTCGCCGTCAACCCGGTTGCTTCCGGCAGATCCGCAAACAGCGGCGCGATGCGGCTCTGCAGATCCTCATCCGGGTACGCAGGAACCGCCTGGGGGCGCGAGATCGGCGGCCAGGCAGGCAGCGCCTCCTCCTGCAATGCTGCAGTGACCTTGCCCACGGCAAGGTCAGCGATGCCCAGGTTGGCTTCGCCGGGCAGCGTGAGCGCCACCACCAGGCCCCTGTTTTCGCTGCGCACCGCGCTAACACCCACGTACTTGCGCCCAACCCTGAGGAAACCGCGTGCGAAGGCGCCATAGCCGCACGTCTCCAGTATCCCGGAAGCCGCGCACAGGAGGTCTTCCAGCACCGCGGGAGCGTTCTCGCCGGGCTCACCTGGCTCTAGCGCCCATGCGATTGCCCGGCCGGACGGGGTCTCTCCCGGCGCAGGGCGGGCCGCACCTACCGAGAGGAGCGCCCGGGTAGCTGCATCGGCCCACCCAGACAGGGTTGCGGCATCTGCAATTGGCGCTCGACTTGCTGAGACCTCGTAAGTGAACAGCCCGTGCTCAGAGGGCACGAACGTTGGGCTTTCC
Organism: Armatimonadota bacterium; assembly: GCA_013314775.1. Taxonomy (NCBI): domain Bacteria; kingdom Bacillati; phylum Armatimonadota; species Armatimonadota bacterium. The sequence continues at coordinate 163,098 of JABUFB010000012.1, forward strand.
GGTTCGGGTTCGGGTTCGGGTTCGGGTTCGGGTTCGGGTTCGGGTTCCGGTTCCGGTTCCGGTTCCGGTTCGGGTTCGGGCTCGGGCTCCTCGGGGGTATCATCGAGGGCCAGGTGCGGCTGGATGACCTGAACGTTGGGCGGCTCGTCGTCTTGCACCACCGCCGGCCGTTCGGGTCGTTTCGGCTCCACCGGGGCATCGTCGTCGAGCGCCTGCAGGATGGCCTCGCGCGAGGAGAGGGCCGGCGCGGCGGCCTGCTCCGGCTCCGGAGCAGACATTGCGATGACCTCGGGCTCAGGCTTGGCCGTCTCGTGCTCAGCGCTGGGCTCCACAGCCTGGGGGCCACGCGGCACGGGCCGGAGTTCAAACCGTGGGCGTGCCGGTTCCCTTTCGGGTCCCGGCTCTGCTTGCGTCGTGGCAGGAGGCTGTTCGGCCTCTCCCCGCGGCTCCTCCTCACCCTCGCGGCGCATGAGTTGCTCGATCAGTTCGCGTCGGCGCTCGCGGGTGGGTTCCTGCTCCCGGATAGTTTCGGGGCTCTCGGACGGCCTGATGGCAGGCTGCAAAGTGGCCCGAGCTGCCCCGAAGGCGCCCTTGATGAGCCACAGAAGCAGAACGGTGACCGCGATTTGCACAAGGACACCGGGGAAATACTCGGCGTAGTAAAGCAAGAAGGCCTGCTGCAGCGTCTCGGCTTGCTCGGGGCTATGTGCGGTGGCGGCAAGAAGCGCCTCGCCAAAGCGGGTGACGATGCCGATAGCGATCCCGGCCACGACATGTAGGCCACGCAGGGAACCACCGAACTGCCCAAGCATCAGCGCCGCGTAAGCCAGAACCTCCGCCACCAGGATCACAGGCAAGATTCGGCCGTGGGGAATGAGTGTGCGCGCGATGCCCGCTTCCCACATCTGGGCGCTGCCCAGGCCGCCGACGATCAGGGTGCTGACCACGAAAAGCGTGGCAGCAAGCAGCGAAATGCGGTGGCGTGCCCGGGGCCGAGATTGTTTCAAACTCCCTCACTCTCCTGCTTCTGCCTCTGCGCGGTCGCGGCGCAACGCCGCAACCGGGCTATCGCTCGGGTACCCGGGCGTCCTTGGCCTTCTTGATGTCCTCGTCGGCCAGGTCGGATTTCTTCAGGATGGTTGCGGTGATGATCTTGTCGCCCTGCGCGATCTTATCCACCACGTCCATGCCCTGGATGCACTCGCCGAAGACGGTGTGAACACCGTCCAGATGGGGCTGTGGTGAGTGACAGATGAAGAACTGGCTGCCTCCGGTGTTCGGCGCGGAGGTCTTGGCCATGGAGAGTGTCCCGCGTCGGTGTTTGAGTCCTTTGTCGGCCTCGTCCGGAATGGTCCAGCCCGGGCCGCCGGTGCCGTCTCCCTTGGGGCATCCGCCCTGAATCATGAAGTTCGCAATGACGCGGTGGAACTTGAGGCCATTGTAAAAGCCGGTGTCCACCAGGTCCAGGAAGTTCCCTACGTGGATGGGGGTCTTGTCATCGTACAACTCCAGGACAATGTCGCCCTTGCTCGTCACCAGTTTGACAACTGAGCCCTTCGCTTTGTCAACCAAGGCCTTCTCCTCTTCCGACAATTTGACTTCCGTAGTCTTCGCTTCCCCGGGCTTCTTCTCTTTATCCGAGGCGGGCTCCTTCTGCTCCGGCTTCTCCTGTCCGGGAAGCTTGTCCGCGCTCGAGGGGGGATTGGTCTCGTTGAGGTACGCCAGCCGGCCCTCGTAGATGATGTCGGGCTTCGGCTTTGGCGCCATCGCGGCCTGATTGATGGCATACATGGCGATCAGCACCGCCGCTAAAGCCGCCATGCTGATCCAGATGCGAGCCTGCTTCATACAGATCACCCGGTATGAATTGGTGAGTATTCCACCCCGTGACAACCCCCGAATTACCAACACGAAGCCGGCGCGGAGGGTTCCGGGCCAGACGGTCTCGCCGGATGAAGAGAGTGAAGTATAGCGACGCGCCGTTGCGTGCGCAATGGTAGCGGCTCGGACCTGTGCCTGCGCGGGCGAGACGGGGGGTGCGGTTGACTTGATTCTCCCCGCTGGGCTATAATCGGCCCGTCGATCGGACAATCCAGTCGCGCGCAACGCTGGTGGTGCACCCCTCTTGCTGGCATATCTCGGGAGGCAGGTTGTCCGCTTTTTTTCGTTTTTCGGGCAGACCACTCTCCTGCATATGGATGTGCTGGGGGGTATCCTGCGGGGCCGCCTTGAATATGCTCCGACGGTACACCAGATGGCCCACATCGGCGTGGAGAGCCTGCCCATCGCAGCGGTGACCATGCTGATGTCCGGCGCCGTTCTCGCATATCACGGCGCGATCGAAGCCGGCCAGTGGGGCGTGGACGAATATGCCGGGTGGTTGGTTGCTGAGATGATGTGCCGCGAGTTGTCGCCTGTGCTCGTGGCATTTGTGGTCGCCGCACGCGCTGGGTCTGCCATGACGGCGGAACTCGGCACGATGAAGGTCACTGAACAGATTGACGCTCTGCGGGCGCTGGCCACCAGTCCCGTGGATTTCCTTGTGGCCCCGCGGTACATTGCGTGCATCGTGATGGTGCCGATCCTTGTGTTCATGGGCGATGTGATCGGGGTGATGGGCGGGTATCTGATGGCCGTCACCACCCCATATCTCAACGCTGCCGACTATTTCGCGTACATCCCGGGCGGCCTGGCGACCACCACCATTGTCGGGGGAGTCGCCAAAGGCCTCTTCTTCGGGATGATTATCGCCGTGGTGAGTTGCCACCAGGGGCTGACCTGCGGGATGGCGTCGGAGGCCGTGGGCAAGGCCACGACGCGCGCTGTCGTCTACTGCATCATGCTGGTATACGCCGCCGACCTGCTCCTGGCACCCATCCTGTTCCAGGTGTGATGGTTTGCCCTCTGGGAACCGGGGTGCGCGCGAGCTGCCCATCCGCGCACCAGGGATGAATGATGTCCGAAACGCGTGAGCCGATCATCCAGGTCCGGAATCTCTGCTACCAGGTGAACGGCTACCAGGTCCTGCGCAGCGTGACTTTCGACGTCTACCCGGGCGAGATCTTTGGCGTCATGGGCATGAGCGGTTCCGGCAAGAGCACTCTGCTCAAGATCCTGATGGGCTTGCTGCCGGTCTGCGGTGGAGACATCACGATCAAGGGCACATCCATTCTCCAGCTGACCGAGCAAGAGCTCATGGCAGTGCGGCGGGATATGGGTATGTGCTTCCAGTATTCCGCGCTCTTTGACTCGATGACTGTCGGCGAGAACGTGGCTTTCGGTCTCAAGCGCCGGAAGAAGCTGCCGCCGGCGGAAATCAAGCGACTGGTGGATGAGCATCTGGACGAGGTCGGTCTCCACGGGCTTGCTGATAAGATGCCGGCCGAGCTGTCGGGCGGCATGCGCAAGCGCGTGGGTATCGCCCGGGAGCTGATCCTGCAGCCCGAGATCTTGCTCTATGATGAGCCCAGCGCGGGGCTTGATCCGATCATGTCGGCAGTCATCGACCGGCTGATCGTTGACTTGAGAGCGAAGTTCGGGATTACGTCGCTGGTTGTGACCCACGAAGTGGATGAGCTGTTCGCCATCTCCGACCGCGTTATGATGATCCACGAGGGCGAGGTCGTGGCCTGTGATACGCCGCAGGGTCTGAGCGAGTCGGATAACGCCATTGTCCAGCAGTTCGTGCACGGCAGCGCTGAGGGGCCAATCAAGGTGTAAGCCCGGTCGGTTTCCGGGTGATCTCGGGAGCCTGGTGCACGGGCATCAGCGGAGTTGACCTGACTGTGGTTGCCGAGGCCAAAGTCGGCATCATGTTCCTGATAGTCATCCTGCTCGCGGTGGGAACCGGCGTGTATCTCACGGGGCGTCTAGGGTACCTGTCAGGCCAGCAGCTCAGCATTCACTTCGCGAATGTTGAGGGGCTTTCCAAGGGCGCGAAAGTCCTCTTGATGGGCATGGAAGTCGGCCGCGTGCTGGATATCCGGATGGCTACTCCCCAGGAGTTGCGAGAGTTCCCGGAGAAGCCCATCGTGGTCCATGTGTCCATCGACAGGGATGTCAATCTCAAGACCAGCGACCGGTTCGTTATCACCCAGTCCGGCCTGCTGGGAGACACCAGCATTGCGGTCAGGCGCCTGACTCAGGAACAATTGGAGGCGGAAGCCGCCCTCTCCGGCGAACCGCTGGAGAAGCCGCGCCCAATCCCTCCGGGACACCACGTCGCCGGCGTGAAAGCCGTGGGTATCACCGAGCTGGGCGATGATGCCCACGTCTTGCTGGCGCAGGTAAAATCGGCGATCGCCGATTTCCAGGAAGTCTACACGAGCCCGGAGATCCGCGAGCAGTTGCCGCTTATCCTGGCAAATGTCGAGCGCGCCACTGCCAACGCCATGGATTTCTCCAGAGCGCTGGCGCGGATCTCGATGCAAAATGAAGGGCGAATTGGCGAGATAGCCACCCAGATCGCGTCCGCGGCGCGGGAACTTGACCTGAGCGCCCAGCGAGTGCGTCAAATGATCCTCCACAGCGCGCCCAATATCGAGCGCAGCACCGGACGGATCGCCCAGATGATCGAGGGCAGCGCGGGAAGCGTTGAAGCGACCGCGAGGTACATGGAGCGCACGGGAGGGCTGGTTGTCGCCAGCGCTGAGGACATCCGCAAGGTCACCGGACGCGCGGCGCAACTGGTGGACACCAGCGCCGACGACCTGGAGCAGACCATCGGCTCCGTGCGGAAGGCATCGGACCTGGTGCTGTCAACCGCCGAGAATGTGGATGCAACCACGCGCGAGGCCAGGCAGTCGCTGGGCCGGATGACCACTCGCCTGGATGAGATGGTGCAGAACACCGCGGCCAACATTGAAAAGACCGCGGCGACCGTCGAGGAGACCTCTCGGCTCTCGGCCGAAGAATTCCGGCGCTTCCTGGCCAAGTCCTCCAGCAACCTCGAGGCCGCCGCAGCGCAGGTCGAGAAGGCCACGCGAGAAATGGCGGCCCTCGTGGAGACCAGCGGCGCTGATATCGGCAGGTCCACGAAGCGCATCGCGGCCTTGGTGGAGAAGAGCGCGGGAGATGTGGAGACCGCCAGCGCCAACCTCGCCGGGATGTCCTCGCGCGTGCATGAAGATGTTGTGGCGATGACTGCCCGGGCCCGCGCGATGATGGAAACCAGCGCGGCGGATGTCGAGAAAACAAGCTCGGACATCGCCGCCACGGCGAGTAAGCTGCGGGCGGACATGGAAGCGGTCACCGGCCGGGCGCGAACCATGGTTGAGACGTCGGCGACCAATATCGAGAAGACCACCGGGCGTATCGCTGAGCTTGCCGAAAAAAGCAGTGCGGATATTGAGTTCACCACCCGGCGCATCCACGATCTCGTGGCGATGTCACCGATACCCGGCGATCTGGCCGCCGCCAGCGGTCACATCCGCCGGTCGGCTGCGAACGTGGAGACGGTCACGAACGAACTGGTGTCCGCTCTCGGCGACCCGGAAGTGGATGGCAGCATCCGCAAAGCGCTGTCCAATCTGTCCCGGGCCAGCGATCACATTCTGGGCGTGACCCAGGAAGCCGAAGCGCTCCTGCGAGACGGCCGAAGGAATGTGAACGATGAGCAGATGTGGGCCAACGTGCGGCAGGCCATCCAGCGGCTGAACCAGTCGGCAGAGGACCTTGAGGCGATTACCGAGCACGGGCGCAAGATACTCACTGACCCGGCCGTCACCGAGGATATCACCGCGACCGTATCGAACGCTCGAAAGTTGACGGAGCGCGGCGCTGCGGTGGCTGAGAAAGCCGAGGAGACCCTCACGCGGATTGACGATACGGTGGCCGGGGTCAAGGACATTTCGCGCAGGTTGAGCCCGAGCTACAGCGAAGCATACACAGGCCTGGAAGCCATCGAGGACTTTGGCCTGCGCGCCGATCTCGTGGGCGACTTCTATTTCGGCGACAAGAGCGATCTGTTCTGGCGTCTGGGAATCCGTGACCTGGGTGATTCGGAGACCTTCATCCTGCAGCGCGGCATGCACACCGGCTCCGGCGGAACTTTCCGCGCCGGCCTGTTTGCCAATGAGCTTGGTGTGGGTTATGACTACCAGCTCAGCGACCGGTTCCGGCTGGAACTGGATGCCTGGGACCCGGATGACCCGCGCCTGGACGCCCGGGGACTGTGGCGCCTGAGCGACTGCTGGGACCTGACGCTGGGCGCCAGCGAAGTCTTCGCCGGAACCGAACCGTTCATCGGTCTCAGGCGCAGCGCAAACCTGGGTGGGACGCCGCCTGCGGCGAGGCAGCGGTGCCTTCCGAGAAAGCCCGGCCTTCAGCGGGCACAGCCGACGGAACGTGACGGCGCCGCGAAACGCTGAGTGAACCTGGAATACTGCAGGACCGCTACAGACATAACGCAGAACCCCCACCCCGTGCGCGGGTTGATTGGAGCAGCCCGGAACAGGCCGGGCCATTCGGACTGGATAGTCAGGAGGACATACAATGCAGGTTATTCTGATGGACGACGTGGAACGCGTGGGCCACGAGGGTGACGTGATCGAAGTGGCCGACGGGTACGCGCGCAACTTCCTGCTCCCCAAGAAGCTTGCGGTCGAGGCAACAAAGGGCGCGCTCAAGGATCTTGAGAGGCGCCGCAAGGCTATCGAGGGCCGGGAGGCCCAGAAGGCGGCCAAGGCCCAGGCCATCGCCGACGAACTCGCAACCAAACGTGTGGTCGTCAAGGCTCGGGCGGGTGAAGGACAGCGCATCCACGGTCAGGTCACCCCCGCGATGATCGCCGAAGCCGCGGCCGAGCAGATTGGCGCAGAGATTGACCGCCGCGACATCGACATCGCCGAACCGATCCGCGAGCTGGGCGACTATCTCATCAGCGTGCGCGTGTACAAGACCGTGGCGGCCCAGCTTCCGGTCAGCGTTGTGCGCGAGAAGTCGGATGAGCACGAGGAAGAAGCCGTTGTTGCTGCTGAAGTCGCCGAAGAAGAGACCCCGGCAGAAGACGAAGCCACCGATGAAGCCACCGACGAATCCCAGGATGCCGAAGTAGAAGAGGCGCCGGAAGAGTAACAGGCGACGCGTTCCGCGCGCGAACAAGTGAGTTGAGCCGTCAAAGGACTGGGGTCCGGACAGTCTGTCCGGGCCTCAGTCGGGCGCGTCTTTCTCGCGGAAATTGACTGGTCCTTGAGGTCGATTCCCTTGGCCGTTGATGCATCATCTCGGAATGCGGACGTGCCCCCCGACCGCCTGCCGCCGCAGGACCTGGAGGCGGAACAGGCGTGCCTGGGTGCGATGCTCATCGAGGCCGGCGCCACCGCGCGAGCGATGAGCATCGTCAAGGAAGAAGACTTCTACCGAGATGCCCACCGCATTATCTTTCGCGCGATGCTCGAGGTGCATAACCGCACCGAGCCCGTTGACATCGTGACCGTGGCCGCTGAACTGCGCCGCCAGGGCAAACTGGAGCAGGTCGGCGGCGGCGAGTATCTCACCGCGCTCATCAATCAGGTTCCCACCTCCGCTCACGTCGGCCGCTACGCTACCATCGTGGCGGAGAAGTCGGTCCTGCGCCAGCTCATCGCGGCCGGCAGCAAGATACAGGGGCTGGGCTACGCCAACCCCCAGGATATCGGCGAGGTGCTGGACCAGGCTGAACAGAGTATCTTCGAGATTGCCCAGCGGCGCACCGGCGGCGATTTCGTGCACATCGGCCCGGCGGTGCTGGACACCTTCGAGAAGCTGGACCAGAAATTCAACAACCCCGGATTCATCAGCGGCGTGCCCACCGGCCTCGTGGACTTCGACGAACAGACATCCGGCTTGCAGCCCGGCGATCTCATCATCGTGGCCGGCCGTCCTTCCATGGGCAAGACGTCGCTGGCTATCGCCAATTTCGCCCTCCACGCCGCCGTTCAGGGCAATGTGGGTGTGGGCATTTTCAGCCTTGAGATGTCCAAGAGCCAGCTTGCTGAGATGCTCCTGTGCGCCCAGGCGCGGGTCAACTCGTGGGCACTGCGGCGGGGGATCGCCACCCAGGAGGACTGGAACGCCATCGGCAATGCCCTGGGGTTTCTGCCCAATGCGCCCATATACATCGACGATACCCCGGGCATTCCGGTGCTCGAATTGCGCTCCAAAGCACGGCGGCTCAAAGCCACCTACGATGTCGGCCTCATCGTTGTGGACTACTTGCAGCTCGCGAGTATGAGTCAGTACGCCGAGAGCCGCTACCAGGAAGTCTCAGCTATCGCTCGGTCACTCAAGAGCCTGGCCAGGGAACTCAATGTACCTGTGGTGGCGCTGTCCCAGTTGAGCCGTCTCGTTGAGCGCCGCGAGGACAAGCGTCCAATCCTGTCTGACCTCGCGGAAAGCGGCGCGATCGAGGCCGAAGCCGACCTTGTGTGCTTCCTGTACCGGCCTGACTACTACAAGCGAAAGGCCGAAATGGAGAACTCGGAAGATCAGGCGACCGTTGCCGAAGCCCGCAGGCGCCTGGATGAGCCGGGCGAAGCGGAGATTATCATCGCCAAACACCGCAATGGCCCCATCGGCACGGTCAACGTGCTGTTCAACCCCAAGTTCCGCGTCTTCGACAACCTGATCACGTCTCGGGATGGTGCCAGCCCAGTATGAAGGTCCTCCTCATCGGCTCCGGTGGCCGCGAACACGCCATCGCCTGGAAACTCAGCCGCAGCGACAGCGTCCGCGAAATCGTCTGCGCTCCGGGAAACGCGGGCATCGGCAGTGTGGCCCGGTGCGTTCCGGCGGACGTCGAGGATGTGCCGGGGCTGGTGGAGCTCACGCGGCAGGAGAAGCCCGACCTCGTCGTCATCGGGCCTGAGCGCCCGCTGATCCTGGGTGTGGTGGACGAGCTGCGGGATCTTGGCGTTCCGGTGTACGGACCCACGAAGGCAGCCGCGAGGCTCGAAGGCAGTAAAGCCTTCACCGACGAGATCCTGGCGCGGCACGGCATCTCGAAGAAGCAGTTCAGAGTGTTCGACGAGCCGGGCCCGGCGAAAGACTATATCGCTGACCGTGGCGCACCCATCGTGGTCAAAGCCGACGGCGACGCCTTCGGCAAGGGCGTCAAAGTGGCCGGCACCGTGGAAGAGGCCTGGGAATTTGTGGACCGCTGCATGGTCGACGCTGAGTTCGGGCCTGCCGGCAAACGCCTTGTCATCGAAGAGTGCCTGACGGGGCAGGAGTGCTCGATCCTTGCGTTCACCGACGGCGAGACCGTGGCGCCCATGGTGCCCTCACAGGATCACAAGCGCATCGGCGAGGGTGACACCGGGGACAATACTGGCGGTATGGGCTGCTACTCCCCGGTCCCGGTGGCCGACGACGCTCTGGTCGCGCAGTGCGTGGAGCAATTTCTGAGGCCCACGGTGCGGGCAATGGCGGAAGAGGGCACGCCGTACTCCGGGACCCTCTACGGCGGTATCATCTTGCCCGACACGGGGCCGGAGATCCTCGAGTACAACGTGCGTTTCGGTGACCCGGAAACCCAGGTGATACTCCCGCGCCTCAAGAGCGATCTTGGAGAAGTGCTACTTGCCACGGCCGAGGGAAGGCTTTCGCGGGTCGAAGTGGAATGGTCTGACGAGACCTGCGTCTGCGTGGTCATCGCCTCGGGCGGCTACCCGGGGAAGTACGAGAAGGGCAAAGTAATCCAGGGCATCGAGCGGGCCGAAGAGGACGACCGGGTCATGGTCTTCCACGCGGGCACGGCTCTCTCGGACGGCAAGATCGTCAGCGCCGGCGGCCGGGTACTAGGAGTGACCGCCTTGGGCGACGGCTACAGGGATGCGCTGGACCGCTGCTACGCGGCGGTCGAGAAGATCCACTTCGACGGTATGTACTATCGCAGAGACATCGGCTGGCGGGCACTGGCGTAGGCTCGAGCGAGCCGAACCAGCAGCCGGAACATCACCTTACCCACCATACCTACTCTCGCGAGGGACAAACCATGGGCAACGGGAAGGCTGTCGTCGGGATCGTTCTCGGAAGCGCATCGGATATGGCGCAGGTAGAATCCTGCGTCGAGGTGCTCAGGGAACTGGACATCGCCTACGAAATTACCGTGGCTTCGGCGCACCGGACGCCGGAGGAGGCCACCACCTTCGCACGCACCGCCAGGGAGCGCGGGCTGAAGGTCATCATCGCCGCTGCGGGATGGGCCGCACACCTGCCGGGAGTTCTCGCGGCGCATACCACTTTGCCCATCATCGGCCTGCCCATCGGAAGCTCGCCTCTTGGCGGCAAGGACGCTCTCTACGCTATGGTGCAGATGCCCCCCGGCGTCCCGGTGGCCACTGTGGGCATCGACACCGGGCGCAATGCGGGCATTCTCGCGGCACAGATCCTGGGTGTCGCGGATGACGCCGTTGCGGAGCGTCTGGCGAGAATGAAAGAAGATATGGCAGAGAAAGTCCGGCAGGCCGCGCGCAAGCTTGCCGCCGAGCAGTGATCTACCGGGGTCCCGCGACCCGTCCACCGAACCTCATTATCTGGCGGAGCTGATTATCCATGCAGACGGCACGACCCTGTGGCCAGGGCGCCTGCGGTACATCGGGTTGTAGGCTGTTGCCCGAGCGCACCTGGCGAGACGCCTGTGGCGTGTTCGGTATCTGGGGGCCGGGGGAAGACGTGGCGCGGCGCACATACTTTGGCCTGTACGCCTTGCAGCATCGGGGGCAGGAGAGCGCCGGAATCGCCGTGGGCGATGGGGAGACCGTGCGCCTGCATGCGGACCTGGGCCTGGTGTCACAAGTCTTCGATGAGGAGATCATCGCCGGTCTGCGGGGACAGGTGGCGGTCGGCCATGTGCGTTACTCAACCACGGGCAGCAATGTTCCCGAGAACGTGCAGCCCATGGTCGGCGAGCACAGGTCTGGCAGGTTCGCCGTGGCCCATAACGGGAACCTCATCAACACAGTGGCTCTGCGCGACGAACTCAAGCGGCAGGGCCACGTTTTCAAGAGCACCAGCGACACCGCCGTCATTGCGAAACTGATCGAGACCAGCCCCGCCGACAGTGTTGAAGAGGCCGTTGCCGAGATCATGCCGCGCCTCAAAGGCGCTTATTCTCTGGCCTTGTGCACCGCCGACAGTCTCATCGCCGTGCGCGACCCCAACGGCGTCCGCCCTCTCTGCATTGGTCGTATGAACGGTTCGTGGGTCACCGCGTCGGAGACTTGCGCGCTGAGCGTTGTAGGCGCGAGTTTCGTGCGTGAAGTTCAGCCCGGCCAAATCGTGGTGCTCAACGGGTCTGGGCAGCGTGTCATCGAAGCCATGCAGCCCGACCGCAGCGCCTGCTGCATCTTCGAGTTCATCTACTTCGCCCGCCCTGACAGCCACATCTACGGGCGCAGCATTTACATGTCCCGCCTGCGCATGGGTGAACTGCTCGCCCAGCAGGCGCCGGTGGACGCGGACCTGGTCATCGGGATCCCCGAAAGCGCAATTCCCCACGCCATGGGTTACGCCAGCCAGTCCGGCATCCCCTACGGCGAGGGATTCATCAAGAACCGCTATATCCACCGGACCTTCATCATGCCCGACCAGCGCCTGCGGGAAGCCGGGGTGCGCATGAAGCTGTCTCCCTTGCCGGAGGCGGTGGCCGGTAAGCGCGTGGTTGTGGTAGACGACTCCATCGTCCGCGGCACCACCACAGGGCCGGAGATCGACCTTCTGCGCGAGGCAGGCGCGAAGGAAATTCACCTGCGCATCAGTTGTCCGCCCATCCGGTTCCCCTGTTTCTATGGCATCGACACATCCACTCGCAAGGAACTGATCGCGGCCCGGCTGGATGTCGACGAGATATGCCGGCACGTACGCGCCGACAGCCTCGCCTTCCTGGACATGGACAGTCTGGTGGAAGCTGTTGGCCTGCCGAAGATCAATTTCTGCACCGCCTGCTTCGATGAGACTTACCCTATCGAGATCCCGGCGGACCTGCAGATCACCAAGTACGACCTGGAAGCCGAGAAGACCCAGGTATGACACCAGGGCCCGGGCGGCCGGTGACTGCTCGCCGCCTGTGAGGCATACGGGAGTGCGCCGGATGGACCGCAAGGTGACCTATAAGGATGCCGGAGTGGATATCGAGGCCCAGGACAAGGCCGCGAGTCTGTTCGCCGACGCCGTGCGTGAAACCTACACCGACCAGGTGATCTGCGGGTTGTCGGATTTCGGCGGGATGATGGCTCTGGGCCGGGGCTACTCGGACCCGGTCCTGGTCGCAGGCACCGACAGCGTTGGCACAAAGCTGATGATAGCCTTCGCCATGGACAAGCACGACACCATCGGCCAGGACTGCGTCGCCATGTGCGTGGATGACATCGTCTGTCAGGGCGCGCGGCCTCTGCTGTTTCTGGACTATGTTGGCAGCGGCGTGCGGGACCCTGAGCAGACGGCGGCCCTCGTCACCGGGGTCGCACGGGCCTGCAAGACGGTGGGCTGCGCGCTTCTCGGCGGCGAGATGGCCGAGCTTCCCGGGCTGTATAAGACCGGCGAGTATGACCTCGTGGGGTTCGCCGTGGGTGTGGTGGAACGCTCGGAGATCATCGACGGTTCCCAGGTGGCGTGTGGTGACGTGGTCTTGGGCCTCGCTTCGGACGGCCTGCACAGTAACGGATACTCGCTGGCGCGCAAGGTGCTTCTGGAGATCGGCGGCTACACCGTCGACACGCATCTTCCGGAACTCGGCTGCACTCTGGGCGAAGCCCTACTCACTCCCACGCGGCTCTACGCCCCGGCGATCATGGCGGCGCTGGATGCCGGGATTGTGCCCCATGCGCTGGCCCATATTACCGGCGGCGGCCTTCCGGACAACGTCGCCCGGTGCATTCCCAGCGGCTTGTGCGCGGTGATCGAGAAGGAGAGTTTCCCGCGAGCACCCATATTCGACCTCATCCGCCGCATCGGCAATGTCGATGAGCCCGAGATGTACCGAACCTTCAATATGGGCATCGGGATGGTGGCCATCTGCGGTCCCGACAAGGCAGGTGCCATGCGCGCGGCGCTTGAGGCATGCGGAGAGACAGTCTACGAGATCGGCCGAATTGAGGGCGACTGCGAGAAGGTGCGGCTGGTCTGAGAGGGCCCAAACGGCCCGGAGACCAACTCCATGTTTTTCCCCCTGTCGAAGATCCTGGGAGGGCTCTGCTTGCCCTTCACTCAGGTCTTGCTGCTTCTGGCGGCCTTCGCGTTCCTCGTGAGGCGCCGTCCCCGCGCGGCGTGGGTCTGCTTCTGGACCGCTCTTCTCGGCATGTACGCCCTGAGCACTCGCCCGGTTGCCGACCTGATCACCCGCCCGCTTGAAGAGCAGTTTCCGCGGACTGCTCTGCCTGCCTGCGTCGACGCCATCGTGGTCTTGGGCGGAGCGACAGATCTCGCCACATCGCTCCCGGAGCGCCTCGAGTTCGGTTCCGCCGCGGACCGCTTCATCGAAGGAGTCATCCTCGCGAAGAAGTACCCGGACGCCGCACTGGTCTTCTCCGGCGGTACGTCGAGCCTGTTTGACTCCTCGCGCCTGGAAGCACCCTGGCTTGCAGAGTACGCGGAGAAGTTGGGGGTCCCGCGGGCGCAGATCCGGGCAGAGCGGCGGTCGCGCAATACCCGCGAGAACGCCGTGGAGACCGCCACCATCCTGCGCGCCGAAGGCCGGACTTCCGTGCTGCTCGTGACGTCGGCATTCCACATGCCCCGGTCCATGGGATGCTTCCACCAAGTCGGGGTGTATCCCGTCCCGTACCCGGTGGATTTTCGCACCCAGAGTGCCCCGTACGATCTGATGTCCCTGATGCCGAACATCAACAACCTGGCGGATGCGAGCCACTCCATTCGCGAATACTGGGGGCTCCTGATCTACAGCCTGAAGGGGTATCTCTAATACGCGCGCAGTGCTAGGCGTACAGCCGGTGGATTGTGTCTTTGCAGGCGACAAAGCAGTCCATCGTCTCTTCGCGCACCGGGAACTCTACTGTGAAAGGCCCGGAATAGCCCAGGTCGCGACACAGGGTCAGAACGGGCTCCCATGGCAGCGTTCCCTGCCCAAAGGCGAGATGGTCGTCGTCCACGCCTCGGTTGTCGGCCAGGTGGGTGTTGGTAAGCCACGGCGACAACTCCCGCAGCATCTCTTCGGTGTTCCCGTTCATGTGGGAATGCCCGAAATCCAGCAGGAAGCGGAGACACGGGCTCTGCAGATGCCCGAAGAGCTCGAGGAACTCGGTGGGTGTGCTGAACAGCTCGCGGCTGTCGTGGTAAGTGTAGGCGTAATGGTTTTCGAGGCAGATCACCACGCCTGCAGCCTCGTATGCTGGTAGGGCGGCCTGCAAGACTTGCCGGGTGACAGCCAGTCCGGTGGCCTGATCGACGTGGCTGCCTCCGTGCAGCACAACCTGGCCGAACCCACCGATCCTGCAGATGCGCAGCCATTCGGCCAGCATCTCGCCTCCTGCATCCGGACCTGACCGGGCGAGGTCGCCCCAGACGTGAACGGAGAGCGCAAGGCCCATATCCGCCGCCAAGACGCTCAGCATGGACAGGCACGCCTCGTCCAATGCCGGATGGGGCCAGGAGAACTCCACGCCTTGCAGTCCGAACTCATTGCAGGCGCGGTCCAGCGCCTCCTCGGGCGTGTCCCAGTCGTAATGCAGGCAACTGATGAGAATGTCGGGTCCCGGCAAGACAACCACCTCCGGCCCACCTGTTCTCGGCCGGGGCTGGAAATCCCTTCACCGGCACGGCCGGCAGAGGAGTGGCGATGGGGAAGACAACCTGGGCGATGATCTTTGACGTCGACGGCGTGGTCGCGGACACAGAGGCTCTCAATGCCCGCGCCAGCGTCCTGATGTTCAAGGAGCTGTACGGCGTCACAGTGCAAGCGGAGGACTTCCGGGCCTTCGTGGGCACAGGCGATGAGCGATACGTGGAGGGGGTGGCCGAGAAGTACGGGGTCAGCATAGACACCGTTGCGGCTGTTGAGCGACGGAAAGACAACTTCTTCAGGCTCCTGCGCGATGCTCCCCTGCCCGCGATGGCTGGAGTGCTCGAACTCGTGCAAGCTGGGCGCGAAAGCCCCGAGATACTCCTGGCAATCGCGACTTCGGGCAACAAAGACAAGCAGTTTCCGGTCATTGAGGGCACCGGGCTGAGACTCGACTGGTTCGACGCCGTGATCACCGGAGACGATGTCACCCGCAAGAAGCCGGATCCCCAGATATACCTGGTGACCGCGGAACGCCTGGGCATCGCTCCTGCGCGTTGCGTGGTTTTCGAGGACGCTCCGGCGGGTGTGGAAGCGGCGAAAGCCGCCGGGATGCGGTGCGTGGCGGTGACCAGCTCGGTTGATGCCGACCAGTTGCGCGCCGCGGACCGCGTGGTGACAAGCC
Organism: Armatimonadota bacterium; assembly: GCA_013314775.1. Classification (NCBI taxonomy): domain Bacteria; kingdom Bacillati; phylum Armatimonadota; species Armatimonadota bacterium. Next base: position 178,499 of record JABUFB010000012.1, read on the forward strand.
TTGCTGAGGTAAGCATTCCGGCTCTGGCCGAACTCATCGGAGCTCGGTGATGTCGCGCCTTGAAGTCAGGCAGCTATTCCGAAACGGAATTGTGAACGTCTGCGGCTATTGCGTTGACAGAGCCCCCATGAGAGCCTATAATTGCTACGAGAGACTATAGACAAAAGGGCAGTATTGTGCTCGCCTGCCTGACGCACGATGGAGAGCAGGGGGGAGAAAGTACTGAGCGGCACCCAATGTCTCAGCCAACGGCCCGTAAGCTGACCACAGAGCACCATCACGAATCCCCAGCTGAAACGATCCGCCGACTGCGCGCCCGAGTCGCGGAGCTTGAACGCCTAACGCAGGCTCTTGAGCGAGAGAGCCGCGAGAAGTCACTGTACCTGGCAAGCTTGAGCCACGAAATGAAGGCGCCACTCAACGCGATCAATGGTTTCGCGGAACTGCTTGCCGACACCTCGTATGGATCTCTGGACTCGGAACAGCAGCGATTCGTCAGCCGCATCGCCGAAGCGGGACAGCACCTGCTGGGCCTGATCAACGACGTGATCGACATCGCCCGTATCGATGCCGGGCGGCTGCAAGTCGACGTGCAGCCGGTCCGCATCAACCGGGCGATCGAGCAGGTCGCCCTGATCAGTCGCGGCCTGGCACGTGAGTATGACGTGTCCCTGCGCTTCGACCCGGACCCTGCCGATCCTCTGGTCCTTGCGGACGACAGGCGGCTCAAGCAAGTCCTGTTCAACCTCATCTCCAACGCCTCCAAGTACTCCGGGGCGGGGTCCGTCGTCCGAGTGCATTCGGCGAGTGAGAATGGGCATGTCCGTGTCAGCGTCACCGATCAGGGCGTCGGCATCCGACCAGAGGACCAGAAACGCGTTTTCGAGCCATTTGAGCGTACCGAGGCCGCCACGCGCATGGCCGACGGAACAGGCCTCGGCCTGCCGTTGAGCAGACGTCTTGTCGAACTCCAGGGCGGCGAGATGGGCGTGATCAGCAAACCGGGGGAGGGGAGCACTTTCTGGTTCACGCTCCCAATCGTGCACGAGACCTCTGCGCCTTCGCAAGACGACCTCGAAGGGGCGGAAACGCGCCCGACCCGGTACGCCGGCTGAGCGCATCCGATGGGAATCACGAGCCCGGGCGTCGATTGCGCCCGGGCTCGCTTGCTTGTGGAAGATGATCGTCAGGCGGGACTGTCGATGATGCACTGAAGGTGCCGGGCGGTGTCGAAGACGAACTGCTCGGGATACTGGCGATAGACGGCCAGTTCAGCGGTAAGATACCCATCGTAACCCACGCCGCGAAGGGCATTGACTACCCGCGGGTAGTCCACGCTGCCCGTTAGCAGAGCCACGAACTGCCGGGTGTTCACATCGAAGTCCTTCACGTGTACCCGTACGATGCGCTCGCCGAGGATGTCGATCCACTGGTGCGGGTACCCATAGAGCAGAATGTTGCCCACGTCGAAGTACGCCTTGATCAGCTCGTGGCCGAAATCGTCGATGTAATCGCGGAACTCCAGCGGGCTCAGCAGGAACTTGTTCCAGACGTTCTCCAGGGCCATTGTGATGCCAAGCTCTTCCGCAGTTGGCAGGGCCTCATAGAGGCTCTTGCGGCTCAGCTCATAGGCTGCGGCGTAGGACACGTCATCGTTCACCACGGCTGGGACCACGAGAACCACGTCGGCGCCCGCCCACTTGGCCACGCGCAACGCGTCCTTGACCCCCTCGACCCCCTTCTCCCGCACTTCCTCGTCGGTGCTGGACAGCGGGAAACCCCAATGTGTGCTGCACATGACACTGTGGATGTGAATCCCCGCGTCGCTGGCGGCCTGAGCAGCCGCCTCGGTCTCCTCCTGCGTTGCGTACTGAGGGATCTCCACACCGTCGTACCCGGCTTCGGCGCAGAGCCTCATGCGCTCGACGTCGCTTAGCTTGGGCATTACCGAACCGTAGTAGATCGATTTCTTCACAGCTCAGTCTCCCTCTCTCGATTGGCCAGAGGTGTACGGCCTCACCGGGAGGTTTCCACGGGGCCCGAGCATAACCTTCCACCATTCGCACAAAGGGGAGATGCTTTTCGATGATGAGGCTCTGCGGGCACACCATGGGGACGCCCGGATATGATGTCTACGAATCCGCCGATCTCTTCGCGGAACTCGGTTTGAATGCCATGGAGATCCGCTGCGCCGTCGACGGTCATCTCTGCCTGGAAGCGGTTGGGGAAGCAGACGCCCGCGCGGTGGCCGATTATGCGCGAGGAAAGGGCATCGGCATCGCCTGCCTGACCCCATATTACAGAGACTTCGGCACCGATGAATCCTCCATACAGACCTTGGCCGGGTTGGAGATTGCGGCGCGCGCAGCATCGTGGATGGACTGCGGCCTCGTGCGGGCGATGGCGGGAGTCTGGCCGGTGGAGGGCCGCGAGCGCAGTGACATCCTGGCGCGCACCGTCGACGGGCTGCGCTGGGCCGGTGATGTTGCCGCTGAGCACGGGGTTCGCCTTGCCGTCGAAAACCACATTGGCACGCTGGCGATGTCCGCCGAGGAAACCGCAGAGTTCATCGCCCGGGTCAATCACCCGATGGTAGGAGTACTGCTGGACTTCTACTGGAACGTGGTGGCAGGGGACGAGTCGCCGCGCGAAGTCATCGACCTGCTCGGCGGCAGCATACTGCACTGCCACGTGAAGAACCTGGTGTGGGTGGAAGGGAGACACACCACGGTTCTGCTCGAGGATGGGATCATCGACTGGACGGAAGTACTCCGGGAACTGCATCGTTCCGGCTTCCAGGGATACCTAAGCGATGAATACGAGAAGTACTGGAAGCCCGAGTTCCCGGGGCCTGAAGTGGGCATGAGGGCGAACGCGGAGTATCTGCGGCGGTGCGCGGAGAAAGCCGGGGTGCCCCTGACTCAGGGGGACTGATCCGCTGTGATGCCCTCCGGGTGGGAACGTAACCAGTCCAGCGCGATGGCCAGGGCCGCGTAGTCATCCACCGGCCGCGGAGGGACCCGCATTCCCGTCGGGATCAGGCGAGCAAACCCCCGTGGGGGGTGATCGCGAAAATACAGCGCCCGGGCGCCAAGAGTGGTGCCGCGTTCCGCGACAACCTGAACGGGAATGCCCACGGTTGGAAGCATTTCCAGCACGAGCCCCCGGCCCGTGCTGTCGCCCACGAGAATCAGCGACGGGGAATGCCTGGCGATGAGATCGGCGACATCAGCGGCCAAGCGCACGTTGGGCGAAATGCTCAGGTCGAGACAGGAGCCGTCGAGGGCGACGACCGCCAGGCCGCATTTGGCTTTGCCCGGGTCAATCGCGAGGAGGCAATGCGGCCGGACGGTCACTGGCCGCTCACCTTTGCCACATCCAGGCGTACCAGCATGGGGTCATCTGTGCGCTGCGCGACGCGGGCTTCAGTCTCAACAACGACGTCCACTCGGGTTGGCGCCCCGATCTCGAGTATCTCATCGAGGGCATCCAGCAGCTCCTCCGCCGGAATCTCAAGATAGTGACCAGTCTGCGGGATTGGGAGCATGCCCCGGTCAGCCGCGATATTACGCACCTGCCGCGCCGTCTGCCACAGCCTGCGGAACACATAGCCGCGGGAGAGGCTGCCGTCGATGACGGTGGAGAACACAGTCTCACCGGGCCGGAAAATCACCTTGTTGGGCGCGGTCCACAACTCGACCGTCATCGGCTCCGCTTGCCGGTCAAAGGCGCCGTCCCAAGCTTTGACGATTACCACGTAAGCGGGCTCGTCTGCCTGGGAGATGCGGTTGACCACTTCCTGCACAATGTCTGCTTCGGTGGGATGAGCTCGGCCGGGAGGCAGGGGAAACACCACCTCGACCGACCTGCCCGTAGGCCCGGGCGCAATGCCGTGGCTTGCCGCCGCCTGGCTGGCATAGCTGATCAGTTCGCGGATGATCGCCTCAAGCTGTTCGGGAGCCCAATGGCTTTCTACGATGCCCCGCACGAGCTCCGCTCCGGGCTCATAGGCGACCTGCTGGTCCATAATCGCTTCCCGCTCGCGGCGATAGCGTTCCACCGTCTCACGGGCCTCGGCCAGTTGCACGTCCAGTTCGCCCAAGTGCTCCTCGGCGAGCTCAATTTCCCTTCGCAGTCCCTGTATCTTGTGAACCTCCGCTTGGCTGCTCATGAGTTCCTTGGACACACTGTCCAGTTCCTTTGAGACCGTTTCGAGTTCCCCTTTGGTCTGATCCAGGTCGGCACGCACCGACGAAAGATCGCCCTGTGTGGTGGTGAGTCGCTCGCGCGCGTCTGCCAGGGCCTCGCGGGCGATTCTGAGTGATGCGCGGGCTGCCTCGAGATTTCTCTTGGTGCCCGACAGGTTCTTCCGGGTAGCCTGCAGCCCTTGTCGCGCGGCGTGAAGAGAATCACGGGTCCGGCTCAGGGCCGCCTGGCTCGCCCCCAGTGCGCCCCGTGTGGTGGAAAGCTGCGCTGCTGCCTCATCGCGTTTCGCGGTCGCATCTTCCGCCTCCAGGCGGGCATCGCGCGCATCCTTCTCGGCACGCTCGATCTTCGCGCTGAGATTGGCATTACGAACCTTCAGGGTCTCAGCCTGCTCACGAAGCTGGCGGATACGCAAGAGCGCGTCGCGGGCATCCTGGCTCACGGACATGGCGAACCCGAGGCCGGCAAGAGGCAGGGCAGCACCCACTGCCACCGCAACGAGGCGCGCGGTCATCCTGGGCCGCAGGCCAAACAAGGACTGGCGGTTGCGGCCCAAGCGGTAACCGATGACGTCACCCGCCCAGGCAATGAGGGCGCCCACGAGGGGCAGCACGATGAGGGCGATCAGCAGATTCGGCGACATTTGGGCAGTTCCGCCCGGGACTGCAGAGTCCCGCACTTGACACCGGTGCGGCCAGTATAGACGGCAGGATACGCGGAAAACCAGTCCACGGCAAGGGCAACGGCAGGCAGGGAGGTGTGTCCCCCGAGAACAGGCGAGTCGTCTCAGCCGAGGTCTGTTCGCTTTCCTCGGCTGTATCCCGCAACGAACGGGGTCGCTGCCGCGGCCTCACCGCTCGCGAAGCGGGCTGTGAGGCCGGAGTCCCTCCCGGGAGCTCCAGATGCTCTCGGGCGCGCGATCAGACGACGTGCAAATACCCAAGAGACTGAAATGCACCCGCTAGAGGGCCCGGCTACCGTGATGCGTCGTACATGAGCCCCAAGCCCACCGACAAGACAACGGCATTGGGCAGCCACGCAGCGATTAGTGGCGACAATGCCCCCTGCTCGCCGAAAGCTCGAAGCACGTTGAACACAATATAGTACACGAAAACAATCGCCAGCGAGATGCCGAAGCCCACGCCGGTGCTGGTGCGTTGCGGCCTCATGCCCAGTGGGAACCCGAGGATCGCGAAGCATATCGCGGCCCATGGCACCGCAAAGCGCAGGTGCAGGTGCTGAATGAATGTCAGTCGCAGGTTGCGATTGCCGGGAGGCGCGCTCTCGGGGTCCTCGAGGCGCTTGATCTCGGCCTGCAACTGGGCCAGCGTGTATTCCTCGGGCTTTCGCTTGCCGCCGGAGCGGATCTCCTCCGGGGACTTGCCTATGGGCGCCCGCGCGGTCTCGCTCACGACTTCCGCGTAACCCTTGTCTGTCATCCACCGGTGCTGGGCGTTGCGCATGACCCACTGCTTCCCGTCCCAATGCGCCGACTCCGCGAAATACAGGTCCGGCGCACGCTTGCCCTTGAATTCGATGATGGTGACGTTGGACATCCGGCCCTCGCGGACGCTGAGGCGGTCGGCATAAACGAGAAGCTTTGCCTCGCCGCGGTCGGGTATCCGCAGCACCATGGGCTCGTCGACATCTCGGGTTGTGAGCACGTACTCACGCAGCAGGGCTGACGCCTTCGCGCTGGAGACCGGACCTATGGCCTCGTTGAACAGGAATGCCAGGACCGTGATGCACATTCCGGCGAAGACAACGGGGGTGGCAAGACGCCAGATGCTGATCCCGCCCGCTCGCATAGCAACGATCTCGCCGTGGCTTGAAAGCTCGCCCGAACCCATCAGCGCGGCAAAAACGGTGCCCATGGGCAGCGTCAGTGCGATGATCGAGGGGATTCGCAGGAGGAAGACCTGGAGGACGAGAGCGAGCGGGAACCCGTCGCGCACCACGAGTCGCGCGGCATCGAATACGGGGCCGACGCCCAGCAGGATAGCCACGAAAGCGGCCACCCCCACCAGGAAGGGGCCCGCGAACTGTGTTCCTATATAGCGGTCGATGATCTTCATGAGTTGCAGCCTGGGTGCGCCGGATACCACGGCGCTCACATGCGGAAGCGATCCCCCAGGTAATACTTGCGCGCAATGGGATCGTGGGGCAAGTCAGCCGCGGAGCCTTGGGTGCGAATGATCCCATCCGATATGATATACGCCCGGTCCGTAATTCCCAGGGTCTCGCGCACATTATGGTCGGTGATCAGGATGCCCGTATCCTCATCCTTCAGGCCGCGCACAATGTTCTGGATGTCTTCAATGGCGATGGGGTCGACGCCGGTGAAAGGCTCGTCCAGCAGGATGTAGGACGGGTTGGTGCACAGAGTCCGGGCGATCTCGACACGACGCTGCTCGCCCCCCGACAACACCATCCCCTTGGAGTTTGCAAGAGCCGACAGGCCCAATTTCTCCAGGAGCGTGTCGGCACGGTCGAACTGCTCGGCCCGGGACAAGCCCTGGAGTTCGAGGATCAACAGCAGATTCTCGCGTACCGTGAGCTTGCGGAAAACCGAGGGCTCCTGTGCAAGATAGCCAATGCCTTTGCGGCAGCGTACATGCATGGGCAGGCCGTTGAGATCTTCGCCCTCAAGCAGGACGCGGCCTGAATCAGACTGCACGAGGCCCAGGGTCATGTAGAAACTGGTGGTCTTCCCGGCTCCGTTCGGTCCGAGAAGGCCCACGATCTCACCACGGTTCACAGTGAAGCTGACGCCGCGGACGACCTCGCGCCCGCGGTAGCTCTTTTTCAGTTCGATGGCTTCCAGCGGCATGAAAACAGGTTCCCGGGAGAGAGTAGACAACAACGGCAGACCGGAGGACTGGCGTCGCTCCGCAACCGCTTGTGGCTGCGAGGCGCATGCCTGTACTCGGTCCCGAGCAGCTGACGGCTGCGTCGCATTGGGTTCAGGCACCGGGCTGGGACACGGCCCGATCCCCGATGCCAGTCCCCAATAGTTGGGCCAAGCCCGGCCTGAAAAGTCGCCCGCTCACTGCTGCGGCGCGCTCGTGGTCGGCGGAATCTCAACTTCCATGTGCACCGGGCCCTCGACGGTCACGTCGAACGTGTTCATATCGATGATGATCGTTTGGCCCGTGAGTTTCGCGGGCTGGCTGTTGGGCGGCTGCGGGATCGTGCTCATGACGGCCTCGGCGCCGCCGGTGAGCTTCACGATACGCGAATCGCCCAAGAATTGCGCGTCTCCCTTGCAGTCCGCGGTGATGATCCGTTGCCTGCCCTCAGTGTCTTTGGCTTCGGTGATGTCGAAATGCACGGGGCCGGAAGCGGTGATGCGCTCGATCCTGTTCCCATCGGCGCTAAATTTCCCGCTGATGCGCTCGGAAGTCATGACGGACTTGTCTTCGCCCTTGATCTCCACCCTGCAGCCGCCGGAGAACTCGATCTCTCCGGTCTTCCAGTTGTACGTCGCCTTGCGGTTCGCCGTGATAGTCGCCTGCTGGGTCTGCTTCTCGGCTGCCAGGGCGAGGCCGGAGGTGATCAGAAGCAAGCCTGTCACTATCGCTGTCGTAATGCGTTGTGCGCGTCTCATGCGAATTTCCTCCGTGTCAGACGGAACTGCCTTACCTGGGCACCCGAGCCCGGGCTGTCACCTTGCCCAGGAACGTTGCAGTCCCACTCTTCGCATCGATGATGAGTTTCGGGGCCGTGGCTGTGACGCCCTTTCCCTTCAGTGTGACGCCGCCGGACAGCTCCCAGTTCTTGCCGTCGTTGGTTGCTCTTGCCCGGGGAGCCTCGGCGGTGATGTTCTCGTGGGTCACTTTCACGCCGCCGCTGAGGTCCAGGCGGCCGTCCTTGCGGCGAAATATCGCCTTCTCGGTGCGCGCATGGTATCCGTGGCCGTCCAGCGTCGGAGAGCCCGTGAGCGTAGCCACCGCTGTGTCGCTGTCGACTGTGGCCTGCCCGCACTTCACTGAGTAGCCCTGGTACTGCAGCGTCACCGTGTCCGACAGCGTGATCATGTCTGAAGCCCGTTCAGCCACAAGCTTGCCGGATTTCAGGTCGTACCCCGCGTACGACGCCGTTACAGGGCCGGATGCCTCCAGCACCTGCGTGCCCATGTTGTAGTCGAGGCTCTCGCAGGCGAAAGACGACCCTCCCACCGTGGACTTGGCTTCCACCCCGTCAGCGAACCGGACCGCGCGATTCTTCATATCAATGACGAACTGCTCGGCGCGGACTTCCAGTTTTTCCTCAGCGCCCCGAGCCAGCTCCCACAGAATATCGGTCCCGGTGGCGCGCATGGTCTTGCGGTCGAAGGCAATGCTGCCGCGGCTTTTCACCTGCCACAGGAGTTTGCCCTGGTCGTCATACTCGTTGAGCTTGAGCCCTTCAAACTCGACCTGGATGCGCTCCAGGTCGTTCGGCTTCTTCGTTGCGACGGGCCTGCCCCTGTCATCTCCGGCAGGCGTCCCTGGCTGTCGGGTGGCCAGCCAGACCACCCCTATCGACAACAGCACGGCGGCCGCCGCCACCAGGTACGCTACGCGTGGTCTCATCGGCGCTGGGCCTCAATCGATGAAGCGGAACTTCAGGATGGTCCACAGGGCAGCGAAGCCGTCACGCCAACCGATTTTCTTGCCCTCACGGATGGTGCGGGGAGAATAGCGGATGGGGATTTCGGCCACGCGCTTGCCCGAGCGCCGGGCCCCTTTGACGAACTTCGCGGCGATCTCGAAGTCCAGGTCGAAACTATTGCTCCGCAGGTTCAGGCCCTGGAAGACTTCGCGCCGGGCCAGCTTGTAGCAGCTGGCGATGTCCGTCAACCCGCTCCAGAAAAGGATTCGGAAGAATGCATTGATCGCTTCGCGCCCGAGGGAAAACGCCCCCGGCGGGAGCTTCTCCCCGCGCGCCTTCATCCCTCTAATGCGGGACCCGATCACCGCGAAAGTCTCGGGCTTGCGGGCGGCTTCGAGAAGAACCAGGTAATCCTGTGGGTCGTATTCCAGATCGGCGTCTTGGATGATGATGAACTCGCCCTGCGCCGCGGCGATACCCCTTTTGACAGAGTTGCCCTTGCGCATGTTTCGCTCTTGCAGAATCGCGCGGATGCCCGGTTGGCTCGCGAGTTCCTGGATTCGCTCGCGGGTGCCGTCGGTAGAGCAGTTGTCGACAAGGATGATCTCCTTGGGCACATCCACCGCGCGCACTCTGGAGACGATTTCGTCGATGGTCGCTATCTCGTTGTAAGCGGGAATCACCACGCTGAGTTCCATGTCGGCAGTCTACCACAAACCGGCGGCCGAGTGGGAGATGGTCCACTCACGCCCACGTCTTCCAGGGCGCGACGCCTGCATCCCAGAGTTCGTTGAGCACCTGGTTGTCCTTGTAAGTGTCCATCGCGGTCCAAAAGCCGTCATGCTCGTAGGCAATCAACTCCCCCATGGCCGCCAGACGGGGCAGCAGGCCGGTCTCGAAGGGATCGCCCGGCTGCAAGAGATCCAGCACTTCGCGGCGGAACACGAAGAAACCCCCGTTGATGCGGCTGGGCAACATGGGCTTCTCCTCCAGGGCCGTCACTAAGCCGCCATCGCCGGTCCGCACATGACCCCACTGCGAGTGAACCCGGACCGTGGTCATGGTTGCCAGCTTCCCATGGGACAGGTGGAAGTCTGCCAGCGCCCCCAGGTCGATGTCAGACAACCCGTCCCCGTAGGTTGCCATGAAATGCGGCTCATCCTCGAGGTATCGGCGTGCTAACCGAAGGCGGTCGCCTTTCTCCGTATCCACTCCGGTCGAGCAGAGAGTGACATGCCACTCTTCTCGGACGCCGTCGAGAATCGCGACTTCGGGCGTGCCGGCCCCGCTGCTCACACGCACGTCCGCGTCGATGAAGGCCGCATGATTGACGAAGTAGTCAGTGATCAGGTCGCCACGGTAGCCCAGGAGCAGGACGAATTCGCGGATGTTGCGGGCCATATACATGCGCAGGATATGCCAGATGATGGGGCGGTCGCCCACGTGGAACAAGGCTTTGGGCATGGGTGCCTGGTCCCCGAATAAACGGGTGCCCCGTCCACCCACGAAGATCGCGGCTTTCACCGTGAGATCACCCTCTCTGCAGGGCCGATTCTGCCTACTGAATGAAAGGCGGAGTGAAGCTGTAGCCGCCGGTGAGATGCGCGACCACCGCCCACAGCGACATCGCGAACAGGACCACTGCCAGGGCCGCAGGCGCGTGGGGGGCGTCCTGGCGCGGCTGCAGGCTCGAGACACCAAGACTGAGCGCCGCCGCGAGGATTGCGCTGACACCCAGGAAATATCGGGCCTGTGCCTGGTAGAAGACCATATTGAACTGCACAAATCCTCCAAGCGTAAGCAGGCAGGCCAGCCCCGCCAGAGGCCAGACTGGATCCAGGGGCTTGTCGGGATCTCTCCCACGCCACCACGCTGCCACAAGCCCCGCCGCGGATGCCAGCCCAATGACGTTGCCCAGCGAGTAGAACAACCGCGGCATGTACACGGTGGCCTGACCGAACACTCCCCACACGCTCATCCATCCCTGCATCGCTACCAGGGTCCAGTAACCGGACCAGGTCATCCCGCGGTTCAGGAAGAACTCAGGGGTAGGGCGGTCCCTGAGGAAGATCCTCTGGAAAACGCCCAGCGCCAGAGGCTCTCCGTAGAGGCTGAAGTTCCGCAGTACCCACCAGCCCCACACTACCGCGCACAGGCCGCCGATGACCAGACTGTTAGCCAGCAGGTAGCGGAAACCGCCTCTTCGCCAGCGTGGCTCAACCAGCAGCAATACCCCAACCACAGGCACAAGGATGAGGGTACTGGTCTTCGTGAGCAGTCCCGCTGCCAGCGACAGTCCAATCAGTGCTGCCCGGCGAGGGGCAATGCCGGTCCGCGACCACCGGAGAGCGAAGTACAGAGTGCAGGCCGCGAGAAGTTCGAACAGAGGGTCATTGCTCACGGAGGCGCACACGAACAATCTCCCCGGCGTGAAGGCAAGCGCCGCGGCTGCGCCCAGATGGACCCACCCTCTGCCGGGCACGAGAACCGCGGCAAGTTGCCAGGCGACGAAGATTGTGATCGCGCCCAGTAGAACACTGCACAGTCGGGCCGCGATCAGGCCCGCATCGCCCCACAGCCAGAAGGTCCACAAGACGCTCAGGTAGTACAAAGGCGGCTGGTGGGCTTCGTAGTTTCCACTGCCACTGGTGAAGACCGGCAGGTCGAGCCTCTCCGCGAGGTCTTTCACATAGAGCCAGTGGGCGCTTTCGTCGGGCGGAGTGAGACGCGAGTCCGGCGCGGGATCGCGCGGGACGATAAGCGCGGCGGAGACTGCCAACAGCAGGTAAGCGCCAATGACAATCAGCAGCGGCCACGGCATCAGCGGCTTGCGCGGCTCGGCGCTCGGTCCGCGGTGCTCGGGGGTGATGACCTGTTTCTTCCGGCGCTTGCTCATGCGTGATCTCTCAGGCGGATCAGGTGCCTGCACGGCCCCATTTGACAGGGGCTGCCCACGGCAATATGATTGCGCGGGTGATTTTGATGAGTAAGATGATAGGAATCCTCGGCGGTCTTGGACCGAAGGCCGGCGAGGGGTTGCATGCCGCAATCCTTGGCAACACACGGGCGATCTGCGATCCAGACCACCTGAAAATCCTGTTGTACACCAACCCCCACATTCCCGACAGGACCGACTTCCTGCTTGGGCGCATCAGCGAGAACCCGGCGGGCGAAATTCTCCGCTCGCTTCAGCTTCTCGTGCAGTTCGGCGCGGGCGTCTGCTGCGTGCCGTGCAACACCGCCACCTGCCCGCCGATCTGGGATGTGGTGGAGGAAGGTTTCGCCCAGTTCGCCAACGGAGCGGAGCTGCTGAACATCGTGCACATCACTGCGGACTTCGTGACGCGGACCTACCCCAGCGTGTCTCATGTCGGAGTACTGGCCACCGACGGGACCATTCAAACGGAAGTATACCAGCGCGCGCTGGGGCATCACAATGTCAAGGCCGTATTGCCCACGGAAACCAACCAGAAGTTGGTCCAGGGCGCGATCTACCACCCGGAGTGGGGCATCAAGTCCAAGTCCGCCCCGGTCACGCAGCAGGCCCGCGATGCCCTGGAAGCAGCGGCCCTCCGTTTGATCGCCGACGGCGCGGAGGCGGTCATCCTCGGATGTACCGAGATCCCCCTGGCGTTCGACGGCACCCACCTCAAGGGCATCCCGCTAGTCAGCTCTACCGATGTGCTTGCGCGAGAGTGCATTCGGCGGGCCGCAGGCGAGGACAAGCTGGTTCCGCTCAAACGGTAAAGCGGCCGCAACATGACACAATAGAGGGGAACAGGTTTTCCAGCAAGCCTGTTCCCCGTTCCGCTTCCTGGAGACGGTTGTGGCCCCCCGCGTTGCAGGCCGGCGGCGTGATCGACGCCCGGAGCACCGAACCCGTGACGCGAGGGAGCGTTCCATTGGCCCACGGCATCGACGGCAGGCGCACCAGGCACTCGGCCGTCGGCGGGGCATGCTTCCCGCCGGGCCCTCCCTTAGCGCAGCGCCTCGTCAACCATCGTCAGGTAGTTCTCCACTGGGATGTAGCTCGGGATCGAGTTCCCCGAACCTACTGCGTATCGGCCCTTCGGCGCAAGCTCGTCGATGATTCCACGGACATACGCCCGTAGTCGGTGGGGTTCGGCACGGGTGAGCATGTCCACGTCGACGCCGCCGAGAATGGCGATGCGATCACCATAGCGCCGGTGCATCTCGGTCACCGGGATGATAGCATCCTCGAAGGAATGTTTCCCGTCGATGCCCACCTGTTCGATGAGCCAGGGCATGATGGACTCGAGATTTCCGCAGGAATGCAGAAAGTAGGGCAGGCCCCTGTCGTGGGCCATGTCTCGGAAACGCTTGTGCCACGGCAGCGTGTATTGCTTCAGGTCCTCGGGTGAGATCAGCGTGGCCGTCTTGAACCCCATGTCGTCGCCCGGGAAGACAGCAATGAGATTGTCCAGATCCAGAATGTGCCGGTAGTATGCCTGCATCAGCTCACCGATACGGTCGCAGACGGCCCTTACGAGATCGGGGGCATCGATCAGCGCGAAGCATAGTTGCTCGTATGACATGATGGCCGACAAGTGCTCGTAGATGCCTCCTGCGTGGCAGGAGATCAGCCCCATGCCCTCGGGCAGGTGGGCATTCACATACTCCAGCGGCGAATAGTCCATCTGCGCCGGATCGGGCCAGGGGTACCGCTCAAAATCCTCCCAGGTCTCGATTGTCCCGTGGTGCTGGTCGCGCCAGGCGCGTTTCTGGGAGACCCCGGGGGCTGAATCGTCGATCACATGAACATTCGACGGGAAGGGGAGGGCGATCTCAAGGCGCACGAAGTCGTAGCCCATGTGGTACCAGAATGCGATGAAGTTGTCCCAGTAGGCGGCGAAAGATGCCGGGTCTCCGGCCTGCGGGACTACCCATTCGCGTCCCATGCCCTCCGTGAGGATTGGACGCATGACCGTGGCGTCCACGAGATACTCCACCAGCGGCGGACGCTGCGGAATATGTTGCCCGAGAAGCGCGCTGATGAAACTGTCGCAGTCGGGGCTGGGTTGGGCGAGAGGAACGCGGAAATCGCGCATAATGGCCTCCGGGTTATGGCTGGAGCGAGCTTCTCGCAGGATATGTTCCGCAATCCGCAGGGCAAGTCCTTCCGGGCAGCAGCCTCACAGGCCCCCTGATGCAGCCGTCCCCTTCCGCCCCCGGAGAGAGGCTGTCGCGCACTCCGCGGGCTGCGAGGTAACAGCGGCGTCTCCTTTCGTTTCCGGGTACACCCGCGAAAAGAGAAGAAGCCCCGGCTGGACCGAACTCACCTGTTTTCGGGAACGCACCCCCTGCAGCCTCCCGCGGTTGACACAGGCCGGGGTGTTGAATACAGTAGTGAATAGAGCTCGGGTCGCGCCGCTGTCTGGTCCACATCGGGAGGCGAGTTCCTTGCGCTTGACGGGACGGATCAAGTGGTTCGACGCACAGAAGGGCTATGGGTTCATCGAACGAGAAGGCCAGCCCGACGTGTTCGTCCACTACTCGGCGCTGCAGATGGAAGGGTTCAAGACGATCGAGGACGGGGCTGAAGTGGAGTTCGAGATCGTCCAGGGGGAGAAGGGTCCGGCAGCCGCGAATGTCGTGAAAATCGCGGCTGGAGGGTCCGCGGGCGAACCGGATGACTCTTCTGAAGCCCTCTGGTAAGTACCCGCCCATCGCAATGAGCCAAGATGCCTCCGCTGTCGAACGTCCTTGAGCGTCCGAGAGCGGGGCATATTCCTGTTCTTGGACCGGGGAGGTTCACGTATCGAATGCGAGTAGAGTTCCAGGGACGTAACTGCGAAGTTTCGGACAAGTTCATGCAGCATGCCGAACCGCGTATCAGCTCGCTGGAGAGCTTCTTTGATCGAATCCAGGAGATCCGGGTCACGCTCTCAACACAGCGGGCCTGGAAGACCGTTGAAATCACTCTCGAGGCTGACGGTCTTCTCCTGCGCGCGGAAGAGCGCACAAATGACGAGTTGGCGAGTTTTGACAAGGCCCTGGATCGGCTGGAGCGCCAATTGCGCCGGTACCGGGAACGCATGCGGGATCACACCAAGACATCGATCCGCAAGGTTGTCGGCGAGGCTGAAGCCCCTGAGGGTGAGGAGATCGAGGAGGCCGAGGCCCCCGAAGAAGAGCCGGTGGAGACCGCCAGTGATATCGAGATCGTGCGAACCAAGGCTCACAGTCTGAAACCGATGACCCCAGAAGAAGCGGCCCTGCAGATGGAACTCGTGGGTCACGATTTCTTCGTGTTCGTAGACGGCCAGAGCGAGCAGGTTGGCGTTGTGTACCGCAGGCGCGATGGGGGCTACGGGCTCATCGAGCCGCTGGTTGAGTAGACCCCGCAGGGCTGGTAATCCCTCTGTCCAATAGACTGCTGGCCCCGCATGGGGGCCAGCAGTCTTAGTGGCAGCTTCCGGGGGTGGCGCCATGACGCGACGACAGCTTCAGGCTTTCGTAGAAGCGGCATGGGGGGCCCGCCTGGAAAGAGCGGACCTCGCGCAGATTCAGGAGCAGTTGCTGGAGCTGCAAGCCCTCGCGAGCCCGCCGCCCGCGGACGGCGTGTTCGTGATCGACGGCGCTCCGGCCGACTATGATACGGCGATGCGCGAGTTCTTTGGCGCGACACTTGCAGATGAAACTGAGGCAAGTTTCGTCCAGCTCTGGCTCACGGCACTGGAGTTGTGGGTGGCGATCATGGTGCGGCAGGCGCGGAGCACAGACGAAGCTTGAGCCAAACCCGCCGGCCAAAACCGGACCAGAGGCCCCCGATGCAAGTCTGGTTGGTAACCGCCACCTACAACGAGGCCGACAATCTGCCAGAGTTGCTCCGCCGTATCGACGCCTTGCCTGAGCCCCCGGGCGTTTGCGTGGTGGACGACGGTTCTCCCGACGGCACCGGAGAAGTCGCCGACAAGTGGGCTGCATCGCGGGAGAACGCCTTGGTCATCCACCGCGCCGGGAAACTGGGCTACGCATCAGCGCACCGCGAGGGTATGCGTGCAGTCCTGGACAGGGGCGCCGACGTGGTGGTGACGCTGGACGCGGACCTGTCGCACGAACCCGAACGGATCCCCGCGATGATGGACGCACTCCAAGAGGCCGATGTGGTGGTGGGCTCTCGCTACACGGTGGGAGGCGCTACCCGCAACTGGTCCCTCGGCCGTATCGTGCTCAGCCGTCTCGGGGGCGGTGTGGTCACGCGCCTGCTTACCGGTTTGCGCCAGGCCGATTGCACCAGCGGATTCAGGGCATACCGGGCCGATGTGCTGGAGCGCGCAGATCCGTGGTCCACGGGCGCCGATGGCTACGGTTTTCTCGTGGAACTGCTATTCCGCTGCCAGCGCATCGGCGCGCGGATCGTTGAAGTTCCCATCGTTTTCGTCGACCGCCGGGCGGGGGCATCCAAGCTGTCAAAGCGCATCATCTTCGAAAGCATGATGCTCTGCTTCCGCCTTCTGGGGGAACGCTTCACTAAGGCGCCGGCCTCGTATGCGCCGCCGAAGCGGGATGAACCATGAGGCGCGGCATCTTCCCCACGCGGCGATACAGTGCGCCGGTGCCGCCTCAGGCCGGACTTATGCTGGCTTCCCTCTCGCGCCGCCATGAGTTCTACCTCGTCCTTGCTCTCGCACTTGCCGTTCGACTGGTGGATATCAACGCGCCTTTCACCACCGAGCACTGGATCAAGCAGCTTCAGATCGCACCCATTGCGAAGAACTTCGCCACGGAGAGCATGAACATACTGTGGCCGAAGACCGACTACAGCGCGGACCGGCCAGCGTACATCGAGATCGAGTTCCAGCTGGTGACGTGGCTCTCCGCCTTGCTGTACAAGGTTTTCGGGATTCATGAGTGGTGCGCGCGGCTGGTCACCATCTCCTTCAGCATGGCGGGGATGGTGCTTCTCTATCGTCTGATCTTGATGTACCTTGGGCCTGGGCCGGCCATCTACGGTCTGGTCTTCTACGCCTTTGTGCCCTCCAGCTGGTACTTCTCTCGGGTCCTCATGTCCGAGCCGCTGATGCTCTGCTTTTCCATCGCCCTCGTTTATGCATTCTCACGCTACCTGTCAACGGGATCGCGACGGCACTTCATTTGGACCGTTGCCGGCGGCGCGCTCTGCTTTCTTGTGAAGCTTCCCGCGGTGATGCTGGTGGTTCCGCTTCTGTGGTTGGCGTACACCCGGTTCCAGGGGCAGACCTTCAGGCGCCCCGATCTCTGGGCCATCGCCGTGATGTCCCTCCTGCCGGCCATCGCGTACTATACCCATGCGAGGCTGAACATCGGGCGCGAGTACTTCACCGTAGGCGTGGGATTTGGTGGAGGCATGTGGTTCTCACTGTCCGACTTTCTCAAACCGGGCAATTACTCGTTGATGGTCACGCGGATGGTTCACGACCACCTGACGCCCGTGGGAATTGTGTTGCTGATTCTGGGACTGGTGGTGGGCGACCGCCGCCGGATACCGGTCACTGTCTTCCATGTCTGGCTGGGAGTGGTGGCGGTCTACTTCGTCCTGGTCTCGGGCGGCAATCTGCGCCAGAACTACTACCAGCTTCACATGCTCCCGCCGGCGGCGGCGCTTGTCGGGTACGGCTGGTATCAGCTTGTAAACTCACAGCGATTCTCGCCGATCCTGAACCCTCTCCTGTTGGGGGTGTTCCTGGCGTTCTGCGTGTGGGGCGTGGAGCCAAAGTTCCAGCAGGTAACAGCGATTCACGCCTGTGCGGCGGACCTGAACCGGCTCGATCCAGACAAACACCCCGTGCTTATCTTTCCGGCAGGATATGGCTGCCTGTACTACTTTGACCGCCCGGGGTGGGTGGGGCGCGAGGGGTTCGGCAAACCGGCGAACGAGGTTCCTCCCGAAGACATACCGGGACCGGACTACATAGACACACGGATCCTTCGGGGTGCCCGGTGGGCTGTGTACTTCGACTTTGACCCCGCAGGCCAGCAGCCGATGATTCGGCAGTACCTGACTGATACCTTCCGGCAGGCAGAAGAAGGGTCTGGCTACACCATTTTCGACCTGACCCGCACCCAGGACGGGCAGGAATACCGGCCACTGAGCAGCGACGCCGGGAGGAAGTCCTTCAGCCTCCCGTGGAGCGACTAGTGCCCAAAGCCGCGGCGCCACCCATTGGGCTGCGGCCGGTGATTACTTGATGAGTTTCAAGTCCGGAAGCAATGTCGCGATCATCGGCGCGGGCGTATCGGGCCTCACGGCGGCCTATGCCCTCGCGAAGTCCGGCCGGAAGGTGGACGTTTTCGAGCAGCGCGAACAGATCGGCGGTCTCGCACGCTCGATGTACCTCAACGGCAGCAAGGTGGACCGCTACTACCACTTCGTCTGCGGCTGTGACCATCATCTGCGGGCGCTGCTGCCCGAATTGGGCATTGAGCAACGGCTCCACTGGGTGACTGGACCCACCAGTTACTACGTTCGCGGCAGGCTGTACCCCTTCACGACACCCCTGGATATTCTCGGCTTCGCGCCGCTGTCACTGATCTCACGGGTCCGTTTCGGCCTGCATGGGATGAACGCCCGGCGCTTCACGGACTGGGGCAGAATTGAGCACCTGACGGCTGAGCAGTGGCTCGTCGCGGGCATGGGCCGGGAGGCTTATGAGACCATCTGGCTGCCCCTCTTGCGCATGAAGTTCGGGGACGACGCGGGTGGCGTGTCTGCACCCTGGATCTGGCATCGCATCCACCGCGTCATCACCTCGCGCGCCAGCATCTTCCAGCCCGAGCGCCTCGGATACATTGAGGGCGGAACGGGAACATTGCTGGACGCACTGCGCGAACAGGTGGAGGCTGCAGGAGGTGCTGTACACACGGCAACTGCCGTCCGCGGACTGCTGGAGACCGGCGGAGCGATCACTGGTCTGACCACCGACCAGGGCGACTTTCAGGCGCGATGTGTGATCTCGACGGTGGCCTTGCCGGATCTGTCGATTCTCCTGCCCGACGTTGCCCGTGACTACCGCGCGGACCTCGACAGGGTTCAATTCCTGGGTGTGGTATGCCTGATGCTGCGTCTGAAGAAAGCGGTGACGCCCTACTTCTGGGTCAATGTAAATGATTCCCGTGCGCCGTTCAGCGGGTTCATCGAATACGCGAATCTCAATCACGCTGCGCTGCCCAACGGAGAGGGGCTCTTGTACATTCCCCTGTACCTGCCGGTGAACGATCCCAGATTTCTTACTCCCGAGCCGGAACTCGTGGGTCAGGCGGTGAACGGCCTCGAGACGCTGTTCCCGGGCTTCAGCGCCGACCAGGTGATAGAAGCGGTGGTGACGCGGGACTCGTATGCCCAGGCCTTCTGTCCGCCGGGTTTCGGCGCAAACATACCGGCGATCCAGTCGCCCATCGCCGGGTTGTTCCTCACAGACTCGACCCAGCTCTACCCAGCCGACCGCAATGTGAGCGGGATGATCGGCTTAGCCCGCAATGCCGCAGCTCAAGCGGATAAGTACCTGGCGCAGCGCTTCTGAGGTCAGCACTGACGTGGGGGGCATATATCGCGCCGGCTACTGCCTTGGGTCGCGTGGGGCGAGCGTCTCACCCGGCACCGTTTGTCGTCTGCAGCACGCAAGAACGGCAGGCCTCCACAAGAGGCCTGCCGTTTCTTGATCGCTCAGTCCAGTTACAGGACTATTCTTCAGCCGTTTCCTCCCCCAGGGGTACCTTCACGGTCGCGGTCTCGACCACCCTGTCCTGGGCGTCGAGTACTTCGGCAATAATCTCGTACTCAGATACGAGCATACCCTTGATGCCGCCGAGCTTCAGGTTGAACTCCCGTGTCTGCCACTGCCCCATATTGTTGGCAGTGACGGTGTCTCTGTGAAGGTCCTTTGTGGAGAGGAAGTAGGAATACCGGACCGTCACTCGCACCCGGCTGCCGGGTGCTGCGCGTCCTGACACAACCAGCTTCTCGTCGAGGTTGACGTGCCTGTAGCCTTCGGCCGGTGAAACGATGCGCAACTGCGTGGGCAGCGCTGTGGTGATGGTGACGGTCTTCTCCGCTTGAAGCTGGTGAGTCCTGCCTGCCTGGTCAATGAGGTAGCCGACAACCGGCGCCGCATCGATGCGGTCATCGGCCGTGACCACATACTGACCGGTATAGATGCTCGTGTTTGCCTGCCGCTCCATGTTCACACGCCGCCAGTTCGCGCCGATAATGAAGTAGGCGCTGCGGCCGGGCGCGGCGGCCTCGAGCACAACCGTCAGGGTATCCCCGGGTGCGAGAGGACCGGTGGCGTTGTGGGTCACGGCAACAATGGCAGCGGTGGAGGCAAGGACAGTGAAGTCCACGGTCTCAGTCCGGGAGTTGTCCGCATAGTCCACGATGGTGACTTCGTACTTGTGAGCACCCGGCGCCAGTTCCGGCCCGGTGTAGGTCAGTTGCGAGTCGGTGACAATCGCCTGGTTCGTGACGTCCTTGGCGTCCAGCTTGAGAGTAACCCGGGTGGGGTCCACGCCAGGGCCTTTGCGGTCCGTGTAGCCGACGGTGATCTGGATCGGGCCCCTGGCGAGGCGTGCGCCCTTGGCCGGGGACATGTCCACGAAGCGCGGAGTGTCCGTGTCGATGGTCACCATCTGCTTGCTCAATACAGACGGCGCGCTGACGCCGTTGACCACGAGATTACCCCGCACCCGCTGCGCCACCGTGAGTAGGTTGTCCTCAACGCGGTAGGAGCCCTTGTACGTACCAGCCGGGCCTTCCGTCATCGGTACGCCCTGCACGGCATGGCCGATGTCGAAGGTCGCTGTCCCGCCGGGGGTCCCCTGTAGCGTCACGTTGACTGATTCGCGCTTGCGAACCGGGCCGCTGATGCCCTCGACCTGAACTAACGTGATCCTCGGTCTGCCGGCGGTCGCCGGAGTCTGAACCACCAGCTGGCGAATATTCTTGCCCTCACGGTCCAGGAGCAGTGCCACCGCCTGCCCCTGCTTCACCGCGGATTGCGCGATGGGCTTACCCTCGTCGCTCAGCAGTTCGGCGTCCTCGGGGATATTGTACGCCTTGCGCTGGCCGTTGACACTGGCGACCAATATCCCTGGCACGACATACTCCACTTTTGCAGTGAGATACTCGCGCACCAGGGTCGCCTGAACCACCTGGTTGCTGCGGTCCAGGCCGAGTTCCACGGAATCTTGGACCTGAAACGCATCGAGGGAAGCGGGAACCGGACTGCCCGACGGGGCAGACACGAAGTACTTGATCTGGGGTGCGGCGTAGAGAACTGATGTGGTGCCCTGGGGCGTCGAGACCAGGAAAAACGGGGGGGTCTGGCGCTTATCCACGTATACCAGTGACCCCTGAACAATCTGCCGCACGAGGTTGGGCGGTTCGATGGTCAACTCGGCGGTGAGCTTCGCCGCATTCCACGCGAAGTCGCCGCCGAGCGCGGTGACCATGTCCCGCGCATCCACATATAGAACGCCGCCAACGAGCACGGGGAAGATCGTGAAAGTCTCTGTCTGGCCGTTGACCTTGAACGCGGCCTGGTCAACTGTGAGTTCGATCACGGAGTCGCCGCGCTCAACCTTGTACTGACGGTCACCCGTTCTGGCCATCTGCCCGTCGAGCGCTGCGACAAGATCCTCCAGCGGCACGAGTATCTCTCCCGCCGTGAGGATCGGTGCGCTGGTTGGCATCTCCGTCACTTCGCCGTTGATGGACACATACGGCGGCCAGTCGTCGGCTGCGTACCCCCCGCCTGAAACAACGATGGCAAGAAGCGTTACGAATAGGACGTGGTAGGGCTTTACCCTGGAGAGTCTCATCACACTGCCTCCCGTCTGCGCCTGTCAGTGCCTGAGTTCCGCAATTGTTCACGGGTGTCTGAAACAGTTGTTGGCTGTTGACCGTCCCACGAAAGCCCCCAGCCTCTGGTGTGTTTCTGGCGATGGAGAAACTCCCGCGGCCTGGAGCCCGAGCAGCACCGCTCCCAGGACCGCCGGCAACGCCGGATCGCCGATTGCGGCACCCTTGAATCTACCCCGCAGCCGGGCAACCAAACTTCCGCGGACGATCTGGCTGCTGAGGACCCCTCCCATGACCGCGATGTTTGGGGCTGGCCCGAGGCCAAGAGATGCCACCGGGGCAGCCGCGGTGATCGCAAGGAGCTCCCCGGCTTCCTCAAGAATTCGCCGCGCGGGCTCGTCGCCCCTCTCGGCCTCAATGCTGCAGATGCTCGCAAGGGCGGCGATCTCCCGGGAGTGAGTGCGGTCCAGGGGCAGCCTGGAGATGATCTCGCGCGGCTCGCCGGCTGCGAAATGCACCAGCAGCGCGTGTGTGAGGCTTGTCGCCGGGCCACGGCCATCATCGGCGCGGGCCACTGCGCGCAAGGACTGCAGACCGATCCAGTACGCGCCTCCCTCGTCTCCCCACAGGGGGCCCCAACCGTCTGCCAAAGCTTCCCGGCCCTCTGCATCTACCCCGAATGCAACCGCGCCGGTCCCCGCGATCAGCACCACCCCCGGCTCCAGAAGGTGCGCACCTGCCCAGGCCGCGCGGGCATCGCTGTAGAGGGACACCGACCGCGCGAGATGCAGGCCGTGGAGGGCCTCGAGAAACGGTGCCCGTCCATCCGGCAATCCCGCTCCGGCGAGACAATAGCAGGCCCTGTCCACCGGCGGTTTCATCCCCGCGGCCTGCAGAGCGGCTTCGGCGGCCCGGCGAACATTGCCGACAGCCGTTTCTATGCCAACGCGGCGGTAGTTCGAAGGCCCCGCCTCCCCGGCGCCCAGCACCGTTCCGTCCGATGCCGCTACGACGCACCGTGTCCCCGTGCCCCCGCCGTCAACGGCCAGGATGTTCGTCGTCGGAGGTGATTTCATGGGCCTACCGTGTCTTCGGTACCGAGTTCCGATGGGTCCTCGTCCAATGAGTCCTCACGCGTCAGCCCGGCGCGACCCATTCTCCCGGTTCTTGGTCGCAGGGGAGATGCTGGAGCAGCCTGGTGCACCGCCTGCCATTCCGCCACGAGGTCGGTCACTTCCATGTCCAGGGCCACCTGTCGCGCGAGATCCTGTACGAGCGCGGAGTCGGGGTGGTGATAGTAGACATCGGACAAAGCGGCGAGCACAGTCTCCGCGGAGACGAAATGCCCGGCGATGCAATCCTCGATGCCTTCGCGGGCCGTCTCCGACGCCGGGTCCAGGATCAGCGCCTGGCTCAGATGCCACAATCGCAGTTCATGCCGGCCGGCTTGATGCTGGATCCGCGCCAGCAGCAGGTGATCTTCGGGTTCCGCCAGTCCTGTCCGCACCGCGCGCTCCATGAGCCGCAATGCCCCTTCCGGATCGCCCAGTTCAAGGCGGGCGCTGGCGTAGATGTTGAGCAGGGCCCGATCCTGCCGAAGTAACTCGGGCACGGCCGATATGGCAAGATCTGCGGCGCGCGCATCGCCGTCCAGCAGGTGCAGGGCGGCAAGACCGGTGGCTGGCCCGGGGTCACCGGGGTTTTCGGCGGTGATGGCTCGCATGCGCGGGATGGTCTGAGTGGTCTTGCCCAGGAATCCGGCGAGTTCCGCGGCGGCGGTCCAGAATGCCGGGCTGCCCGGAATGCTAACGACTAGCCTCTGAAGGGTCGGCAATGCATCGGCGGCCATATCCGGACGCTGCTCAAGCTCCAGGAGCGCGACGATGACCCAGACATGGTTGGGGTCGGACTCAAGCAGGCGGCGGAGCGCCCAGATCGCCTTGTCCGGCGCTCCCGCGGACAGGTACATGCGGGACAGCTGGCCCAAGGCCCGGTGGCGCCACGGCGGCTGGGCGGAGATCCGGAGCAGGATTTCCTGCGCCTCCGATGTGTGGCCGGCCCGGGCCAGCAATGCTGCGGCCGTCAGGCCGATCTCCGGATGCCCAGGGTTAGCTGCGAACAGCTCGTACAGCCGCCAGCCACCCTCCTCCTCGCTGCCTGCTCGCGCGTACATGCCCTGAAGGACGGACAAGACCGAAGCCAGCGGCGCCCGATCCGGGATCAGCCGCTCAAGAGCCTCCCAGGCTTCTGCGGGCTGCCCGGCGCGCTCGTACACCGTGGCCACCGCGCGGCAACTTGCGGCGTCCAGTTTGTGGGTGGCAAGGACCCGCTCGGCGTGCGCTCTCGCTTCGTCGTCTCGGCCGAGCCAGGCGAGAGACTCTGCCAGGGCCGCTCGGGCTGGGGTGAATTCCGGCTTGCGCGCCACCAGTTTCTCCAGGATCGGCAGGGCGTTCTCATCCCGCCCCCTTGCCTGCCAAGCGCGGGCCAGGGCCAGCTCCAGGTCGGGTGATTCGGGCTCTCTCGCCAGCGCTCGGGTGTAGGTGTCCACAGCCTCGGGGATTCGGTGGCTCGCAACCAGAAGCCGTCCGGCCTCGAGAGCCGCCTGGGCTGTGCGGTCCGGGTGCTTGAGGGCGAGTGCCTTCCATTGGTCGATGGCGATATCCCGGCTCCCGATCCTTTCGGCAAGCTGCGCTGTCTTGATGAATGCCTCGGCGGGCGGGTCGGGGGCCAGGAGCGCCTCGTGGGCCTCCAGCAATGCCTGTGCTGTCTGGTCGCGTTCCACGAGACAGTCCACCAGCGCCATTCGATCCCGTGGACTGCGGGGATTCAGGGCCAGGATTCGGCGCAGGTACTGCTCGCGGTCTTGCAGCCTTCCCAGTGCGCCGGCCGTGTCGGCAGCCATGCGCAGCGCTGTTTCGTTCGCCGGCTCCACGGACAGCGCCCGTTCCAGGACGCTCAGGGCCTCGGCGTTCGATCCTGCCCCGGCGAGTGCCGTGGCCAGTCCGAGACCGACGGTGGCGTCGCTGGGCTGTCGAGCAGCCGCGGTTCGCAGGGTCTCGATCTCCCGGCCCTTGTCGCCCAGTTCTCGGTGGCAGCGCGCCATGAGCAGGAGCACTTCAGTATTCGCCGGATCCTCCACGGCCGCCAGCTGAAGCTCCAGCAGCGCCTCGGGGAAACGGTTCAAACCGATGAGCCGCTCCGCTGCCTGCGCGCGCAGTTGGGCCGACTCCCCGGGTTCCGCAAGGTCGGCCAGGGTGAGCCGTGCCCGCATGGCCTCCTCTTCGAGCCCGATCCCGTCGTAGCCGCGCATCAGCAGCCGCCAGAAGGCGGGATCAGTGGGGGGGGGGGCCACGAAAGGACGCAGGGCTTCCACCGCCTGCAGAGGCTTCTTGAGCGCCAGCGCCGCCCGCGCAAGCCCCATGGCGGAGGGCAAGGAGTCGGGCTTGCGGGAAAGACTGCGAGAGTAGGAGGACAGAGCGAGGGGATAGTCCCCACAGGCCTCGGCGGCGCGTCCCAGATCGTAGGAGACTCCGGCGTTGTCGGGCTGCAGCCTGATCGCGGCCCGCAGGGGCTCAATGGCCTTGCGCGGGTTGCCTGCCCCAAGATATGCCCTGCCGAGTGCCCCCTGAGCCGCGGCGTCTTTGGGCCGCGCTGCAACCGCCGCGCGCAGGTGTGCCGCGGCCTCCGCATATCGGTGGAGAGCGTTGAGGGTGAGCCCCAGCCCTCGGTGCGCTTCAGCGGAGTTGGGCTGAATCTCAAGGGCCAGACCGAACTGCACTTCTGCCCCTGCCAGGTTCCCAGCGTTGTACAATGCCAGCGCGAAGTTGTAACGTGCGTCGAAATCGGCGGGGTAGAGCATTACGACCTGCTGGAATACCAAAGCTGCTCGGGCGTGGTTGCCATCCCGGGCCAGCTTGATACCCTCGGCCATGAGCGCCTTCGCATCCGACGTCTGGGGCTGCTGGGCGATTGCAGGCGTGAGGCACACCAGCAACCCCAGCACCCCGCTCAGTGCGTGCAGAAATATGCTGCCGCGCCGTGCCAAGACGCGTGCTGCCCGGTCGCCCATGGTCGTACGCGACACCTCCCCGGCGAAAGCGGGCATCACTTCTTCTTGCCGTACAGCTCCTCCGGTGGAATGAGGCATTCCGCGCAGGTCTGCCATTCGCCTTCCCGCAGTTCGCGGAAGAAACAGCTCAGGTAGCCCTCGTGGCAGACGGGCCCGACGGGCTCACAGGCCACCAGGAGCGCGTCGGCGTCGCAGTCCGTGCGGATCCACTTTACGTTGAGCGTCTGGCCGGATGTCTCGCCCTTGACCCAGAATTTCTGGCGCGAGCGGCTCCAGAAAGTGGCCAGTCCGGTGTCCACCGTGCGCCGCACTGCCTCCTCGTTCATGTACCCCAGCATCAGGACCTCGTTGGTCTCGTGGTGGATGATGATGGCCGGGATGAGACCTTTGTCGTCGAACTTGAGTATTCCCGTGAACATTTGAATCTCCGTAAGTGTGAGTTGGGCGGCCGCGCCTCGCTACATTCTTACGACCACACCGCGGCTGGCGAGATCACGTTTCACGTCACCCACGGTCATCTCTCCGAAATGGAAGATGGATGCCGCCAGGACCGCGTCGGCCTTGCCGTCAATGAGCGCTTCGTGCATGTGGTCCACCGTCCCCGCGCCACCTGAAGCGATGACGGGTATCGATGCACGCTCGGATATGCGGCGCAGGAGTTCCACGTCGTAACCGGTCTTAGTGCCGTCGGCGTCCATGCTGGTGACGAGAAGCTCTCCTGCACCCAGTTCCTCGGCCTTTGCGGCCCACTCCAAGGCGTCAACTTCCGTGGGGCGACTACCGCCGTGGGTGTGGACGCGCCACTCAATGTCCGCGTCGGGGTTCAGTCCCAGGTACGTGTCGTCCCGGCCCTCTCGGGGCACGCGCCGTGCGTCGATGGCGACCACGATGCACTGTCTGCCGAAACGTTCGGCGCCTTCGCTCACCACGGCCGGGTTCTCAATGGCGGCGGTCATGATCGACGCCTTATCCGCGCCGGCCTTGAGGATCGCCCGGATATCTTCTACCGAACGGATTCCGCCGCCCACGGTGAAGGGGATGAATATCTGCTCGGCAGTGCGGCGCACGATGTCCAGCATGATGTCCCGGTGCCGCACGGAAGCTGTCACGTCCAGGAAAACCAGTTCGTCCGCGCCCTGCTCGTCATACCGGGCGGCTTGTTCCACGGGGTCTCCGGCATCCCGGAAGTTCAGGTACTTGATGCCCTTGACGACGCGCCCGTCGGTGACATCGAGACACGGAATGATGCGTTTGGCCAGCATTGAATGTCCTCTCTTCGTATCGCGTGGCTCACTGAAAGCTCAGGCGTTCCATGATTTCGCCCACCACATAGAAGGACCCGGTGACGCAGACTGCGCCGGATTCGCCGGCAATCTGTCGAGCGCGGTCCAGGGCTTCCAGCGGGTCTTCCACCGCTTCCGCGTCGTTCCAGGTCGGCGCGGCGCGCTCCTGCAGATCTCCGGGCGGCAGCGCTCGCGGGTTGTTGGCCCGGGTGAGCACCACCGACGGTGAAAGCGCGGAAAGCTCCCTTGCGAAGCCGGCGATGTCCTTGTCTCCGCTCATACCCACGACCAGCGCCAGGCGGCGGAAATCCAGGTACTCGCGGAGCGCTGTGGCAAGCGCCCGCGCGGAGTCCGGGTTGTGCGCGCAGTCCAAGACAAGCCAGGGCTTCGCGCCGCGCAAGTCGAAGCGGCCCGGCCAGCGCACCTTGCGCAGCCCTTCCGTCAGATCCGCATTGCCTATAGTGTAGCCTCGGGCCGACAGTTGCTCAAGGATCCCGACCGCGACGCCGATGTTCCACGCCTGGTGCGCGCCGATGAGCGGGCAATGCAGGAAAGCTTCGCCCGTCGCGGCCAGGGCGGAGCGGATCTGGAACTTGTCCATGGGCGGGATCGGCTCGCCCGCGTTATCCACGCGCGCCTTCACCGGAGGCTCGACGCGGTGGACCTCGGGTGCCAGGAACACTTCGGCGCCGTTCTTCGCCGCGATTTCGCGGATCGCGTTGAGCGCTTCGGAATGCTGATTCCGGGCTACCACCAGCGGCACGCCGGGCTTGGATATCTCAGCCTTCTCCCGTGCGATTGCATCCAGGGTGTCGCCGAGAATGTAGGTATGATCCAGGCCGATGGTGGTGATCGCCGCGACTCGCGGCATGACCAGGTTCGTCGCATCCAGGCGCCCGCCCAGGCCGGTCTCGTAGATGGCGATGTCCACCTCTTCGCGCAGGAAATGCAGGGCCGCGATGCCCAGGTAGGCTTCGAAGAAGGTGCACGGCTGCAGGTCAGGGTTGTCGCGCACCGCCTCGTGGGCAGGCTGCACCCGTTCCACGCAGTCTGTCAGCGCCTGCTCCGGGATCGGTCTACCGCTGACGCGCACCCGCTCGCGCAGAGAGACCAGGTGGGGCGAGGTGAACAGCCCGGTCCTGTAGCCCGCTGCGCGCAGAACGCTGTCCAGGATCGCCGCCGTCGAGCCCTTGCCCTTCGTCCCTGCGATATGCACACAGGGCACGGCGCGGTGCGGGTCGCCGAGAAGCCGCAGGAACTCGCGGGCCGAATCCAGGCTCACCGTTTCGGCGAAATGACGGTGGAAGCCCAGTCGCTCGAAATCTGTGAGCGAATCCAGGTAGCTAAGCGCCTCCGCGTAATTCACTCTGCGCTCTCTCCTGCTGCTGGGGGATGCGGATCCGCGATGCGAAGAAGGTCATCATGATGGCCACCACACCGGCAGCCATGAACACCGATTCGTAACCATACGCTTTCCACAGCATACTTCCGAAAGAGGGCACGGTCATCGCAATCAAGTGGTTGATGCTGATGCCCAGCGACAGGCTCGCGGTGAGGTCCCGGGGGCTTTCGGCAATCTTCGCCATGTACGTGTCTCGCGCCATGCCCACTGCGAAGAACAGCTGATCCACGATGAAGCAGGCGAACACCAGCATGAGCGCCCAGAAGTCCGGCAAGCCCAGATGCTTCGCGCCGCCGTAACCGAAGCAGACCAGCATCAGGACAAGAGAATCGAACACGAGAACCTTGCGCTCGCCCAGCCTGTCCACCAGGCGGCCGATGATGGGATTGAAGAACACGCCCACGCCGGACGAAACGATCCAGAGCTTTGCGAAAGTCGCGGGGGTCTGTTTGAACACCTCGACCAGCACCCAGCGGCCGAAGGTGAGGAAGACCTGCTTCCGGGCGCCAAAGAGCACGTTGAGCACGTAGTACAGCCAGTACTTGCGCTTCAGAACGAGGGGTTGGCGCTGCACGTGAGCGCCCACGGACCGGAGACTGAAGAACCACAGCGCGCCGATGATGCACGCGATCCCGGCGGCGTAGAAGGCGATGTCAAACTTCCACTCCGGGATGCGCAGGATGTCCTGGGGATTCGTGCCCTGGTTCCCGCCGATGGCGTCGAAGATGAACCAGACGAGAGTCGCACCGATGATGGAGCCCACGATGCCGACCGAGCCCACCTGGCCGAGCCTGCGGCCCTTGTTGTTCGCTCCTCCCAGGCTCATGGTGAGAGACGCGCGGACGGGCATGATGAGGTGGCTACCCACTCCCCAGAAGAGGGAGAAGAAGAGCATCATGAAGAGCGTGTCGCCCATGAGCCCGAAGCCGAACATGCCCAGCGCGGTCACCAGCGCCGAGAAGGCGGCGATGCGAGCTTCGGGCAGAAAGGCCAGCGCTCCCATGATCAGGGCGTTGATGAGGCCCGGAAACTCGCGCACGAGTTCGATGTACCCGCGGGTCTCGCCGGTAATGTCGAAGCGCGCATACAGGTAATTGTTGTATGTGTTTTCGAACACGCCTCCGCAGACAGACATCATTGCGATGGCCAGCAGGTAGCGGGGCAGCTCGGGATGGACGGCGACGGCGCGCCGATAGAGTTTCCTGATGGGCATTGACGGGGTTCCCTGACGTTTGGGCACACTCCTCTTGGGGCGCCCTCACAAGCCAAAGACGCCCCGCAGGGCGCCTCTACCGGTAGCGTACACCTTCGCGCGCGAGGGGTCAATGGATTGGCAGCAGGCGGTGGCCGGCAACGGTGGTGGACCGGCATCGCAATGCGCTGCCGTTGATGTTTTGTGTGCCTGTACCCGCTTCGACTGATGGCGCATGGCGCCCTTGTCTCTGGTGCCCTCACCGTCACCCTCCGGCCTCGAAGGCGACAGTGGGGGCATTGTCTCAGTGGCGTCGGAAGCAGCGGCACCCGCAGCCAATGGCCGTCAGCGCCCGTCAGGGGGCGTCAGTCTGCCGCCAGCGTGAGCTGGTGGAATGAGATGGGCCTTCAGCTCTTGCTGAGCACCCGCCTACTTCGCCACACCCGCCGCGAAGTCCGAGGTTTCTGCCAGCTTCCACGTCGCACCCTTGTCCCGCGAAACCTGGACCGCGCAGTTGTGATACTGCTCCGGGTACTCGTTCTGATATGTCAGGTCCGAAGTGTAGTAGCTATAGGACAAGTACAGGTTTCCCTGCCGGTCGATAGTGAGCTTGTGGTAGTAGATCGAGTAGCCATCAACCGGAGGAATGACCCGGGGCTGCGCGGGGCCCCAGGGACCGTTCGGAGGCTTACTCTGGAAACTGAGCGCCGCGTAAATGTTCCCGTCGTGGTACGGGTCAACGCCCTGCCTCCACTGACGGTAGGCGGTATAGAGCGTGTCATCCGGCCCGCACACAAGCGAGATGTACGTCTGCCTTCCGATACCGTCAGCATCCGACTTGTCGTCCACGTATCCGGCATCCAGCACGTTTACCGGCTCTGTCCAGCCCGAGTAAGCGTCGTTCGGGACCAGGGACCGGCGGTAAGTGAAGTTCGCCCCGTGAGCGCCGGTCATCACGTGGATGTAGCCCTTGCTGTCCAGGGTGATTGCGGGCACATTATGCACATCATTCACCGGCGGGCCGTAGCCCAGCAGCACCTTCTCGCCGAGAGTGCCTGTTGCGCGGTCGAAGGTTGCGATGTACGTGGGCACCCCGGGCGCATCATCCGGGGCAACTTCGCCCCAGACTACATGGGTCTTCCCCCCGCGCGTGGCCACAGACCCCGGACCGCCCGAATGCTGGCAGGCGCCCAGGCAGTTGTCGGACACCAGCACCGGTTCCCCTATCTCGATCCCCGCTTCCGTCTTCCGCGGCGCATAGAGAAGCAAATCATTGTACGAGCAGAACGTGGCCGGGTGCTCTTTCGTCTGGCGGTAGCTGAGCACCGTCGGCGGACCGTCCGGGCCATTGTGACCGGTGAACTGCTCAATGTCCGGCACGCCGCCTTCGAAGGGGATTACCTGGTAGGTTGCACCGCGATCCGGCGTGTACACCAGCACCGGCTGGTGGGGTTGTCCGGTGCGCATCGCGAGAAGCGGCGTGTAGACGCCTCCATCGGGGTCAAAGGCGACTTTCGCGCCAATGAACCCGCCGCCCATGTAAAAGCCCCGGAAGCCTTCCACCGTCGCGCGCACCGCATCCTCGAACCGCCGACTGACCCACTGTCCGTTCTCAAGTGTGGTCAGAGCCCCGGTCGTGTAGCGGTGGCTGGTGCGGTCACGTATCCAGGGGCGGTTGGTCAGGTCGAAGTACACCTCGTTCGTCACGTAATCGGGAGCGTAGCCGAACTGGTAGTTCTCGTGGCGATAGCGCTCCAGCACCACAGGTCCGTCCAGCATTCGAGATACCAGCGGCGGACCCACCAGAACCCGGATGCCCACGGTCTCCGCGACGGCTGGGTCTTTGACCGAAGCCGCGATGAGAACCCCGCCAAGTTCGGCGCCCGCAGTTGCGTCCCCTCGCACCCCCACGCGTACCGTGATTTCGGCGCTGTTGCGGTAGCGCTGCCCATCCACGCTCACCGGCGATTCCGGAGCCACAATGGCGACGTTCAAACCGTCGTCCGCGGCCGCAGTCAGTGCGAACTGATCCGGGGCGCCGGTCTGGTTGCGCAGTGTGAAGTGCACTTCGGCTTCCTGTCCCGGCTGCAGACAGCGAGTCTCGGAATACGGGAAAAGCATCCAGCGGTGCTTCTCCACCGGGAAGAACGCGGTCTCATCGCAGTTCCAGAGCGTTACGCCGGGCACGTTGAGTTTCACATCCATCTTCCCGATGCGGAAGCGCCAGGGCCTGTTGCGGTCGCCGGTGTCCGCCTCGACTTTGAACTCTCGGTTGTCGCCGGTCTTGCCCAGGTCAAAGGTGTGCAGGAGGTTGCCTGCGCCGTCGAAGAGAGGCATCTGTTGGCGGCCCGGATCGTGCAGGGCCTGGGCCTGGATAGTGAAAGCACCGACCGGCGGGGTGAATAGCAGGTCGCCGCCGATCCCGCCATTGTTGAGCAGCATGTCGCCTTCGACCATGTACGCGCCCGAGGACAACCGTAGGCCAAAGACAAAGTCACCTGAGGGACCGTCCACTACGAGCCGCCAGGTTCCAGGTCCGTGACAGACGGCCTCCATGACCGCCTCCTGCAGCGGCGCGGGGATGCCCGGCGAATTGCCGTCATCGGGCAGTTCCACCTGACCCACCTGGCGGCGCTGGGAATCGAACAGTGTAAACCGCACAGGGTCCGCATTTGGATAGATATTGAGGTCACGCTTGGACACTGTGACTGTAACGGGGCCGGGCTGCAGACGCAGGATGACGGTGTGGTTGCCTCGGACGACAGGCGGCAGTTCGACGCAGACCGCCGAATGCGCCGCCGCGAGCAGTAGAACCGCGGCAGCGAGCCGCGCCAGTGCGTGATGCATGAGAGTTCTCCTGAGGTGATTGGGGCGATCAGTCATCAACCGGCGTGCTCGTACGGTTTTCCGGCGTAGACCCAGACGGAGCGGCTTCCACCAGGCATTCGCCGGACGCTCCGGCCTCGATGCGGGCCTGGAGTTTGCTGTGCTTTCGACCATAGGTTGTGTAGATGACGATCCCGATGAAGAGCCAAACCGCGAGCCGCAGCCAGTTCTCCCACGGCAGGGATAGCATGAGCAGCAGGCACAGGGCGATGCCCAGCAGCGGCAGCACCGGGACCCAGGGACATCGGAACGGACGGGGAGCTTCGGGATGGGTGCGGCGCATGATGAGCACTGCAAGGCAGACCATCACGAAAGCAAGCAGCGTACCGATGTTCACCAATTCCGCAAGTACCGACAAAGGCAGGAATGCGGCCATCGCGGCCACCACGATTCCGGTGAGAATGGTGGACTTGTACGGTGTCCGGAAACGCTGGTGCACTGCGCCGAAGAAGCTCTCGGGCAACAGACCGTCGCGCGCCATCGCAAGCAGAACCCGGGGCTGACTGAGCATAAGCACAAGAAGCACCGACGTGATCCCCGCGACAGCGCCAAGAGAGATGATGAAATGCGCCCAGCCCAGGCCGTGCTCCGCGAAAGCAGATGCGATGGGGGCTTCTGTATCGATCTGGTCATAGGGAACCATTCCTGTGATGACCGCCGAAACCGCCACGTACAGTACCGTGCAGATGAGGAGCGACGCCACGATGCCGATGGGCACGTCGCGCTGGGGGTTGCGGGCCTCCTCCGCGTGGGTGGAGACCGAATCGAAGCCGATATATGCGAAGAAGATCATGCCCGCACCGGCCAGCATCCCTACCGGCATACCCCCGGCGGTTGTCTGACCCCAGATGGTCTTCCCGAAGATCGTCACCCCCGCCCAGCCGAAGGGCGCGAAGGGCACCCAGTTGTCCGGATCGACGTACATTGCCCCCAGGATGATAACCAGGAGCACCACCGCGACCTTGAGAATGACCATCGCCGTGTTGAACCGCGCGCTCTCGCGGATGCCCAGGACCAGAATGATGCTGAGAGCAGCCACCACGGCGAGTGCCAGGATGTCGCAGTAGCTTCCGGTGGCCACGAACCTGCCGGCGGTTGCGTCGAAATCGAAGGGTGCGCTGGCTAACGAGGGGGGTATCTCGAGGCCGAAGATGCCGATGAAGCTCTGGGCGTACTTCGACCAACCGTGCGCGACGGACGCCGATGCCACGGTGTATTCCAGCACCAGGTCCCAGCCGATGATCCAGGCGAGAAGCTCACCCATGGTGGCGTAGGCGTAAGTATATGCAGAACCAGCAACCGGGGTGAGTGCCGCGAACTCGGCGTAACTCAGGGCGGCAAGGGCGCAGGCGAATCCGGCCACGATGAAGGAGACGATCAGGGCCGGCCCGGTGCGTTCGTGGGCAACCAAACCTGTGATGACGAAAATGCCTGCTCCGATGATGCAGCCGATCCCCAGGCTTGTGAGCCCCAATGGCCCCAGTACCCGGCGCAGGCGGTTCTCGCCCTGCATTTCCTCATAGACCTGCTCCAGGGACTTACAAGCGAAGAGTCGATTCATCGCCGCGGGTTCCTCCAGATAGGCATGGTGATTCGGCGCGTTTCGCTAGGGTTCAGACAGGGTCTTCAGGGCAAGAGCCGGGTCATTGGTGGTGATGGACGCCACCCCGGCCCGGGCGAGTGCTTGCATGTCGGCAGGATTGTCCACCGTCCACGCCCAGACCGCCATTCCCGCGAGCTGGGCCCGTTTCAGCAGGGCGGGAAGGATACCCTTATACGCAACATCCACAAACTGCACGTTCGCCGAGAGCGCGGTCTCCAGCAGTTGCTCGGCAAGTTCCGAGTCGTCCTCGGGAATGCCGCCTGTGAGCCAGCCTACCGGCAGAGCGGGTTCAATCTGGCGCATCTGGGCGCAAGTCTCGAGATTGAAGGAGATGATTGTGCAGGCGCCCAGGGCATTGCAGGAGCGGATAGTCTTTGCCACCTGTTCGGCGATCCCCGGTTGCTTCACCTCGACGATGAGGTGCATCTTCCCGCGCAGGAGTTCGAGGGTCTCAGCGAGAGTGGGGATGCGCTCCCCTGCATACTGCGGGCCCTTCCAGGAGCCGGCGTCCAGCGCCCGGAGTTCGGCGAGGGTCATCTCCGGGATCCTGCCCGTCCCGTCTGTGCATCGGTTTACGGTGGCATCGTGGCTGAGGACCACGTGGCCGTCGGCGGACAGGTACACATCGCATTCGGCCGCGGGCGAGCCTGCGTCCATTGCGGCGCGGAATGCGGCGAGGGTGTTCTCGGGCGCGATTGCCGAGAACCCCCTGTGGGCGACGATGAGCGGCAGTTCCGGTCGGACGAGGGGATGGGCGTCGGTCATGGTACGAGGTGCACTCACTTTCGGTTCGTCGGCCCAGACACAGGGCCCGACAGAGACACGTGCCGGGCCCATGCAGCCGTAGAGAAGCAGAGCAAGAACGGCAACGCCACTGCCGTGGCGTCGATGGAAGACCGCACTCACTGGTCTTGCACCGCCGCGAGCCGCGCTTCGAGCCGCGAGATGGCGTCGTCGGCGCGCGCCATGGCCTCTCGCGCAGGCTCGAAGTTTCGCACGAGGATCATGTCGGCGAGGTTGTTCAGAATGCGCGCCTGGTACCCAGCATCCCGCAGCAGGTATGCCCGGGCGGGCATGCTCTCTGCGGACGCGGACAGGTTCCGGGACAGCTCTCGGTTCCGGCGGACCAGGCCATCAAGTTGCTCTCGCATGGTCGAGACCGTGCGTCGCTCTTCGGGCGTCGAAGACCGCCGCGCGGCCAGACGCAAGACATCGGCGGTAATCGCCGGAGCATGGGAGGTGGTCATGAGGGTACCCCAGACGTATACCACAAGGCCCTCCGGCGGGCCTGGGTGCCGGATGACCGCCATCGCGGCTCCGTAGTCCTGCATGGATTCGCCGACGGCCTTGATGACCGGCTCGAACTCGACGCCATCGAG
The DNA here is from genome assembly GCA_013314775.1 of Armatimonadota bacterium. NCBI lineage: Bacteria > Bacillati > Armatimonadota > Armatimonadota bacterium. The sequence goes on from JABUFB010000012.1 coordinate 213,911, forward strand.
GCCGACACGCTCGGACGCCGGGCGGAAGCGCAGATCACCGGAGGAGGGGAACGGGAAAGCCTCGGGCAGGCCAGCCGGGCGAATGCGGTCGGAGACCAGGCGCATGGTGATGGGCTCGTCAGGGGCCTCGAACTGCTCGGTGCCCTCCCCGGAAATGTTGATGCCCAGGTAGCGGTTGAAGTTGCCCACGGAGCTCTGCCCCAGCGCCTTCATTTGACTGACGAGATGCTCGTCTGCGTCCTTGCGGAACTGGGGCACCTCGCCCTTGCTGGGCGTCCACTTCTCTCCGAGATAATCCACCGGGCGGTAGAAGGGCCAGCACATCCCGGCAACCAAGAGCGTCCCGCCCTGGTGGACGTAACGGAGCAGGGCTTCCGCACCGTCGCCGGGGGTCTTTACAGTGTAGGCATACCGTTCCCCGCCAACGTACACCGCCAGGGGGTATCGGGTCGCATTGAACAGCCCCGGGTCCACAAGCTGGTCGGGCGTGAGTTCGTCCACGGCCACCTGCAAGGCCGCCGCCGCGGTCTTTACCTGCGAGATGGTCGGCTGGTAATCTTGCGGGGGAACGATCGCAATTGCAAGGGGGCCGCAGGTAGCAGCCTTTGCGAGCAGGCCCAGCAGGACCGCCATACATGCTGCAATGACAGTCGCTCTCATCACCGATCACCCTCCAATGCGGCGCTGGGGTAGGGTTGGCGTACTGGGAACATATACAAGGGCGCTGCAGGAACCGCAGTCTGGGGTCCGCCGGCGCGGGACCAGTCGCCGCCCGTGACGGTGGTGTTGCTCGCGAGTTCCGTGGGGTTGGCATTGATCAGCGCCAGCTCCCGGGCCGCGCGCCACGACCCCCCGGGCAGCAGGTACAGGTCGATGGTTATCTGGATGCGGTCCGTTGGTTCCAGCTTCAGATTGCCGCGCAGGCGCACCTGAAGCTCATCGGACGCCACCCCGCCAGGTTCGGGCGCGGGCAGACCGTCCGCCGGGAAGAACCCGTAACGGAATCGCCGCAAGCCCGACCGCCCCGCGATCTTCTCAGCCCTGACGGTCATTGCCAGCCCGTGCCGCGCGCTCTCCGGGGCGCCGGAATACGCGAAGTACCATCCGTCGGAATGCCAAGTCTCCAGCCACCCGCGCCCCGGCTGGGCCTCATCCCTGAAGCCCACGCCCAGCGGCAGCACCTGGTCGAAGGGCTCCGGGTTCAGGCGCAAGACAGCCGGGGCGAACTCGGCCAGCTCAACCGATTGACGCGGAGCGATATACCGCTGGAGCGTAACTTTCGGCTGGTCCGGGGCAACCGTCCAGGTGTCCTGCACATCAAGGACGTCGCCGGGCCCTGTTGTCCCGCGGGCAGCAATGCGGTTGCCCTCGGTCACAAGATCGCCCGGCGCGAAGTACTCCGGATCGCCGTCGGCAAGCTGGGTCAGTACCGGGACCATCGGCCCGGGGAATGCGGCGTAGTCGGTGCGGGTCTGTTTGCTCGTCAGACTCACCAGCCCACCGCGGGTCTTGTCCCAGACGGCGCTGAGATAGGGGGTATCAACCACCAGTAGCCCCTGAGAAGCCACGAGGTCGGTGGTCTTGAGGGCGCTGTCCCTCGCGGGCGCGGGACCATTGAGGTAGCCCGCGACGTGGTTGCCGAAGGGGTTCAGCTGGGCCTCCTCCGGCACATCGCCCTCGAAAGCGACGAGGGTTATGTCCAGGTCCTGTTTCATGGGGTGGCCGTGCTGGGTGTATGCGACGGTCATCTTGCGTTGTACCGTCTGGCTGGTCTGGGTGAGACCGCGCAGGATGATGCGCCCCACGGGGACGATGCCGTTGATGCGCAGATCGGCGCCGGCGTTCTGGCGTCCTGCGAGACGTGCGCCGGGCAGGGCAAGGGTCGCGGTGCGCCACTGGCCACTGTCGGTGAGACTCACAGGGGCTGAATCGCGGTAGCGGTCCTCAATGCTGTCGCCGCTGGTGGAGTCATACTCGATCATGAAACGACCAGTGCCCCGGTCGAAGTAGTCCACCACGGCCTCAAGATCATAGTCGCCCGGGGGCAAGGCGGCATCGTCGGCGAAGAGGTAGATCATCTGGTTGCTGGCGCCGGCGTCCTTGATGCCCGGGATCGGCTGCGTGGCTCCCCGTCCTGCAAGTTCGAGATCCTGAGTCTGGCCGTCCGCCGTGGACTTCGTGGACAGCCCCCTCTCCTGTTTGCCGGCGCCGAGAACGAGTTCCACCGGCGATTTCGGCGCCTTGCCGGCCCTCGCGGACCGGGGGATGGTGAAGGTCAGGTCCACGGAGGCTTCCGCACCCGGCGCGAGGTCCGGGACGCCCACCTGTCCATCCTCCAGCGTAACTTGCAGTCCCTGCGCCGGGGTTTCGCCCACGTTCACCAACGTCACGCGCCGGGTGACCTTCTCGCCTGCCTTGCCGCCCAGGATTGTGGTCCGGGTACCGATGCAGGCGGGCAGGTCTACGTGCAGTCCGCGCCACAAGACAGCTGTGCGCCCGCCGGCTTCGAGTTCGAAGCTGACGGTGCGTTCGCCGCTGGCATAGTCGGTTCCCACGTCCAGGGTAATCGGCACCTTTGCGGTGGCGAGAGCCGGCACCGCAAAGCGCACTGGCTCCATGCTCAAGCCGGGGGTCTTCCGCAGAGACAGCACGGCTTCGGTGCGCTCTCCGGTCACATTGACCGCTTCCACCGTCACCTTGGCGTTCTGTCCCGGCTGAAGTGTGATCGGTGGCGTAATGAGCTTGATTGGGGACTGCGCCACGGCGAACAGGCCGTGGAACTTGAGAGGCATGTCGAAGGATACGCTGTCGCCTTCGCGGTGGAATGCCAGGTCCACGAACCGGCCGGAGTCGCTGTCGATCGCGTACACCTGGGCCACTGGGGCGCCGGGATCGACCGTGACGCTGAAGGAGCAGCGCCCGCGCTGCCAGGGCATCGTCTCTTCCGCGGAATGTCCGCTGTCCAGTCCGCCGCCCACCTCACGGTGGTTGGTGATAGCCCCCCAGGGCAGGACATTGCCCGCGGGGAGAATCAGCGTATCTTTCGCGCGCAGGACCGGGCCGGCCTTGATCTCGAAGTCACTGGACGGCGGATCGGGCAGAAGCCTCTCGAATTCGGGGCCGCCGGACCTCAGGAGATCAAGAAGCGCCCCACATTCCAGCACGGGCACGCGCCCCTGGGACGCTGCGGCGTTGAAGGCCGCTTCAAACTCGGCGCCCAGGCGGCCGTTGAAGAAGATCACGCCGCGACCATCATCCTCGTAGGTGCGTCCCAGGATCTTGGGCGTCTCGCCCTCAGTCTCACCGATCCGGGTGCAGACGCCCGCATTGGCCACTCGCAGCCCGTATGCCCGCTCTGAGAGGGGGCTGATCCACTTGCCCACATTGTCGCAGCGATAGCGCAGGATCGGCGCCCGTCCTTCGCCGAGCTCGATGCCCAGGGCGTCGGCCCACCAACGCGACTCGTCCACAATCAGGCGCGCCCCGGGGGTATTCCGGGCCCAGTCCAGCAGCAATTCATTATGACCGGGGGCCAGCGAGATGCCGCAGTTGGGCACCAGCACCAGCTTACGCCCGGCAAGCTCTTCGGTGGAGAGAGAGCTCTCGGGAATCACGTCGTATTCGACGTTCAGGCACTCCAGGAGCTTGATGAGTCCGGACACATCCCGCATTTCGGGGCCATTGTCGTGAAGTGAATAGTTCGTCCACTCGTTGAAGACGATGGCCACGGGTTCACGGTCTCGCTTCTCGTTGTAGATGCTCTCGAAGGCCGCGCGAAAGACCGAAGAGTACAGTTCAGTGTCTTCATACTGCTGGCGGCCATACTCTTTCGTAACGTCGATGATCGAGCCCTCGAACCACTCCGAATGGGTGAGGATCATCACACCCTCGGGCAGGGCTTGGATGGCTTTCACCCAGGCGTAAGGGTACAGGTACGGCTCTCGCTCCACTCGCGCGCCGGGCCAGCGCTGCTGGCGGTCTACGTAGCCCGGTGCAATGGTGTAAAGAAAGGTGGTGTCAGTGAACTTGGCCACTTCGGAGATGAGTTTGGGGCGACGCGTGGGATTGTTCAACGGATAGGCGAAGCTATACCAGCTCATCCCGGTGAGGCTCTGCATGTAATCCACCGGGCTCACGCTGGTGGATGAGACATCTCCGGTGTAACGGCTGTCCATGCCGGTACGGTCTTTGACGCCGCTAATGACCTCGCCCCAGCCTTCTTTCAGCCGCCGCGCGCGCAGAGCCTGGCGGTCGGCGAAAGCGATGGTGCCCGGGATCGCCGATCGCAACCTGACCGCACCGAAATTCATGGGCAGATCCGCTTCGGGGATGCCCTGGTCGGTGTAGCCTTCAGGACCGGCCCACGCTCTGCGCAGGGCATCAATGGAGCCGTACTTATCCTGCAGAAATGTCCGGAAGTCCTCGTCCGTCTCGTCGGGGATGTAGTATGCGACGTAGATATTCGTAAACGGGACGTCTCCCAGCCTGCAGAAGAGGGGGTGTGCGCCAAAGGCCTTAGTGTAAGTGGAGATGAAGTCGATATTCTCCCTTTGAGCGTCGGGGTCTGCGAAGACCTTGTTGACGGTGTTTGGCTCCAGATATGGGGAGAAGTAACACTCGCGCCCCTGAGCGGCGAGATCCCTGGCCTGGCGCAGGTGTTTGTCGAGAAGGTTGAAGTACCCGCTGTTGTCCCAGTATGAGAACGAGGCCTGGTTGATGCCGTAGTCGGTCATCGCCTTGATGACCTCGCGGATGTGGGCATCGTTATTGCGGTTGTCGTACTGGAACTCCGGGGTCCAGCCGACGGCGCGGTACGGCTCGCCACCATACCAGGAATAGTAGTAGACGCCGACAATTGGTTCGCCGTTGGGCAGCAGGTAATCGCCAATTCCTTCCGCTCCGGCCCATCCCGCAAGCAGGAACATCAGGACAAATGCCGGAAATAGCGCCCTCATGCGCACAACCTCCTCACCGCGAATTTTGTGGATTGCGTGTATTTCGCCAATATCAGCGGTGAAACCTTTGCTAAGCCTGGAGGAAACCGGATGAAGGTGTTCATGTCCGCGGACATGGAAGGCATCTGCGGGATCGTTCGGTCAGACATGACCGAACAAAGCCACTACGATTTCGGCCGGGCCCGGGATCTGATGACGGGAGATGTGAACGCTGCCGCCGAAGCCGCTTTCGACGCCGGGGCCACGGAAGTATGGGTGAAAGACGCTCACGGTTCAGCGAACAACATCCTGATCGACCGCCTTCACCCGCGAGTGCGTCTCATACAGGGCTGGGCTGAAGTGGCGCGGATGATGGACGGGATCGACAGCTCTTTCGACGCAGCCCTGCTCATCGGCTACCACGCGCGGTCGATGACCCAGGACGGCGCGATCTCGCACACAATGATCATGGCTACTCGGCGCCTTTGGTACAACGGGGTGGAGCTGGGCGAATACGGCATCAGCGCGGCCCACGCGGGTGCTTTTGGGGTTCCTGTGGTGATGGTCAGTGGCGACGAGCGGCTCTGCGCCGAAGTGGGAGAGGTGCTGGGGCCGCAGGTGGCGACAGCAGCGGTCAAGAGGGCCCTGACCAGGGAGTGTGCCGCCTGCCTGCCGCTTGAGGCGGGCAGGGCGCTCATCCGGCAGGCGGTAGCGAAGGGACTGGCCGCCGCTCCCACTGCCGAGCCCTTTGTGCCTGCATCGCCGATCGAGGTAAAGCTGGAATATCACCGGCCCATACATGCCCAGGCCGCAAGTCTGATTCCCACAGTGGAACGGGTGAATGACACCACTGTGAAAGCGCTGGTGACTGATGGCCTTGCAGCGGCGAATATGGTGGAGATTCTGCTGAAAATGGCGTGATTTGGGCAGGGAACGGCGTTGAGCGGAAGTCCTGACACCGGACGCTGTCGAGTCATTCAGCGACCTTGCGAAGGTCTTCCAACGTAAGAGCTGCCGACTTCACGGGCAAGCCTGCGCGGACAAGTGTCCGGGGCGTGTGCGCGCTCTCCGTGACGGGCTTGGCGGCGTCGTGCCTCAGGCAGACGGCGCGATGGGGCACAGGTGCTCCGACACGGGTGGTATCCACGCGGTCTGTCACGCCTTTGGCGGTTGTGATATACTGGTATGCGGCAATGGGTCTGGTCCCGTTGCGAAAAACCCGAGACGGCAGGAAGCGCCGCCTCAATAGGTGGTCCGAAATGGCCCTGAAGATCTTCATCGACGGCGAGTTGGTTCCCGAAAGTGACGCCAAAATCTCAGTCTTCGACCACGGTCTGCTGTATGGCGACGGGGTATTCGAGGGCATCCGCGCGTACAATGGCCGGGTTTTCAGGCTGGAAGAGCATGTTGATCGGCTTTTCCAGGGTGCTCAGACGCTGATGCTCGAGATTCCGATGTCGAAGGACCAGATGATACGGGCCGTCTGCGCCACCTGCGCGGCCAACAACATCAGTGATGGTTACGTTCGCCTGGTTGTCACTCGCGGGGTGGGAGATCTCGGGCTGGACCCGCGCAAGTGCCCGAAGCCTTCGGTGATCATCATCGCCGCCCAGATCACGCTCTACCCGGAACAGTACTATCGCGAGGGGCTGCACGTCATTACCTGCGCCACGCGCCGCGTCCCGCCCGACTGTCTCGACCCGGCCCTGAAGCCCTTGAACTATCTGAACAATATCCTGGCGAAGATCGAAACGATCCAGGCGGGAGTGCCTGAGGGAATCATGCTCAGCCATGACGGGTATGTGTCCGAATGCACTGGCGACAACCTGTTCCTGGTGGTGGATGGCGGGCTCATCACGCCGCCCCTGTTCATCGGCAATCTGAAGGGCATCACGCGCCAGGCAATCATCGAGCTGGCGCAGAAGGCAGGGATACCCGTAAAGGAAGAGCTGTTTCGGATGCACGCTGTTTACAACGCCGATGAGGTGTTCCTGACGGGCACCGCGGCCGAGGTTATCCCGGCTGTGCGCGTGGATGGGCGCAAGATCGGGGACGGGAAACCCGGGCCGGTCACCCAGCGTCTAAGAGGTATGTTCCGGGAGTTGACTCAGTCCGAAGGCGTGCCGATATACGAAGGATAACGGCGCCCCGGAATGGGTAAGGTCGCATTGGCGGCAACCGCGGGAGATGCTGGCGAACGGGGAAACCGGACTGGGATGTCGGGCGTTAGGAAAGGAAACCAGAAACGTCTCCGAAGCGTTGAGTAACCAAGTTACTATTCGCGCAGTCATCTGTACCCGGCGGAGGGGAAAACAGGAGGAGTACCCGTTCCATGGAGCTCTGGCAGCGTTTCACCAGCCGCGCAAGGCGGGCAGTGCTTCTGGCGCATTCAGAAGCGACCCGCTCCAGCGCGCAACTTATCGGGACTGAACACCTGCTCATCGGCTTGCTCCGGCTTGGCGAGGGCACGGCGGTGGAAGTCCTGAAGCACCTCAATGTCAATGTCGAACGCCTGCGGCAGGAACTGCAGCAGCAGGTGGAGCTTGGCCGCGAATCCGAGGCCAGCGACGAGATCGCCTTCACTCCTGAAGCACAGCAGGTGCTTCAGTTGGCCTGGACGGAAGCCCGCAGCCTGGGTGATCCGTATATCGGCACCGAGCACATCCTGCTTGGCCTGTTGCGGCTTGGCAAAGGCCCGGCTTACCGGCTCTTGCGCAATTACGGCGCGGAACTGAGCAAGGTCCGTCATGGTGTGAGCGAACTCGCGGCGGCGAAGATGTCGGGCAATCAGGAGCGCCCGGCGGAAGGGCGCCCCGAGCGCAAGAGCAAGACCGCTACGCTGGATCACTACAGCCGTGATCTCACCGCGCTGGCCCGAGACGGCGAGCTAGACCCGGTGATCGGGCGAGAGGCGGAGATGGAACGGGTCATCCAGATCCTGTGTAGGCGCACCAAGAACAATCCGTGTCTTATTGGCGAAGCGGGTGTAGGTAAGACCGCAATCGCCGAGGGCCTTGCGCAGAGGATCGCCGATGGCGACGTACCCCGACCGCTGCGCAATCGGCGGCTTGTTGCGCTGGACCTGGCGAGTCTGGTGGCGGGCACTAAGTATCGCGGCGAGTTCGAGGAGCGTATGAAGCGGGTCATGGAGGAGATTCGCGCTTCCAGCGGCCACATCATCGTCTTCCTCGATGAGCTCCACACCATCGTCGGAACCGGTGCGGCGGAAGGCGCGATGGACGCCTCGAATATCCTGAAGCCCGCCCTGGCACGCGGTGAACTGCAGTGCATCGGCGCTACCACGCTTGATGAGTACCGTAAGCACATCGAGAAGACGCCCTCGCTGGAACGGCGCTTCCAACCGATCATGGTCGCCGAGCCTACCCAGGAGCAGTCCCTGGGCATCCTGGAGGGTATCCTGGATCGCTACGCCGACTTCCACCACGTGATCTACGAACGAGATGCTCTCGAGGCCGCCGTGGACCTGTCGGTGCGGTACATCAGCGATCGTTCGCTGCCCGATAAAGCCATTGACTTGCTGGATGAAGCCGGCTCGCGGGTGAAGTTGCGGGAAAACTGGCAGCCGGGTGAAGTCCGGGAATTGCCACGGCACCTGAGCCATTTCGAGGATGAGGAAGAAGAGGAATTCGACGACCCCCTGGAGACAGACAGGCCGCGCTTGCACCGGCCTGGCAGGTTCGGCGGAGGCTGGGATGAGGAAGACGACACCCCGCGCCCGCACGTGTTCCGCGAAGACATAGCGGAGGTTGTCTCCGTCTGGACCGGCGTCCCGGTGACCACACTCTCGGAAGAGGAATCACGGCGGCTACTGCGGATGGAAGACGCGCTGCATGAGGAGATCGTCGGTCAGGATCAGGCGATCACCACCATCTGCAAGGCGGTCCGGCGTGCCCGCGCGGGCATCAAAGACCCCAAGCGCCCCACCGGCTCCTTCATGTTCCTGGGGCCCACCGGTGTGGGGAAGACTTATCTCGCCCGGGTTCTAGCCCGATTCCTGTTCGGCGATGACGATGCCATGATCCGCATCGACATGTCCGAGTATATGGAGAAGTTCGCGGTGTCGCGGCTCATCGGCGCGCCTCCGGGATACGTGGGCTACGAAGAGAGCGGGCAGCTTTCCGAGCAGGTCCGGCGCAAGCCCTACTGTGTGGTACTCTTCGATGAGATCGAAAAGGCGCACCCGGAAGTCTTCCACATTCTGCTCCAGGTCATGGAAGACGGGCGCCTCACCGACAGCCAGGGGCGCGTGGTGGACTTCAAGAACGCGGTCATCATCATGACCAGCAACGTGGGCGCGCGCCTGATCGGTGAAACCCGGAGCATGGGCTTCACCACCAGCGAACGCCAGCAGCGCGCAGACGAGCACAAGCTGAGCTTCGAGCGCATGAAGCAAAAGGTGATGGAAGAGCTCAAGAAGACTTTCAGCCCTGAGTTCCTGAACCGCCTGGACGACGTGGTGGTGTTCCACGCGCTGACGGAAAACGACATCAAGGCCATCGTGGACTTGCAGCTGCGGGAGGTCACCCACAATCTGCATGACCGCGGCCTGACCCTGAGTGTTACCGACGCCGTGCGCGACCTGCTGGTGCGCGAGGGCTACGACCCAACCATGGGCGCGCGGCCACTGCGGCGGGCAGTTCGTCGGTATATTGAGGATCCACTGGCCGAGAAGGTGCTATCTATGGACGAGGGTGAGAAGGGTGAGATCCTCGCGGACATTGGCGAGGACGGCGAGGTGGAGTTCCGCCTGATCTCCAGCGCCCTTCCCGCGGAGAGTCTCACTGAATAACGTGCGAGCTCGCGCAACCGACTGGTAAGACCACGCCGCCGGCAAGATGCCGGTGGCGTTTTCTTTCGGTGGCGAGGAGTCCGATATGCCTAAGGCGAACCGGGCGCTGCGGTGAGCGGTGCCGGAATTGTGCCCCCCGGGTCACATGTTCCCGGGCTATACCAGTCGCCGCCCGAAGCCTCTGCCGTGTGCGGAAATGCTTCTGCGGATCTGCCTGCGGGCACGTGGTAGTCCCGAAGGGGTCGAGGTGACGCCATGCCACTGCACTGGGCGATCATCGGTTGCGGGGACATCGCCAACAAACGGGTCGCGCCGGCGATGGTTGAGGACGAAAGCAGTGATTTGGTTGCTTTTTTCTCCAACACTCGGTCTCGGGCAGAGGAGATGCGCGACCGTTTTGGGGCGCGTAAGGCGTACAGCAGTCTTGATGCTTTGCTGGCGGATAGCAAGATTGACGCCGTCTACATCGCCAGCCCCCCGGCTCGCCACTGTAACGAGACCGTGCGTGCCGCTGCGGCGGGAAAGCATGTGCTCTGCGAGAAACCCATGGCGCTCACGGTGGAGGAATGCAAGAGGATGGTACAGGCGTGCGCGGATGCCGGCGTGGCGTTGGGGGTCGCATATTACCGGCGCTGGTATCCGAAAGCACGGAAGGTCAAGGAACTCCTGGATGCGGGCGCGATCGGCACGCCGGTGAGCGCGCGGGTTTTCATCGGGAGCAGGTATGACCCCTCGCCGGGAGACTGGAAGCATTGGCGAGTCGAAGCACAGGCGGGTGGCGGGAGCATGATGGATGTGGGAAGCCACCGGCTGGACCTTCTCGCCTACTGGCTGGGAGAGCCCGAGCGCGTCGCAGGGATGGCCGACAACCTGTGCATGAGTTACGACGTCCCGGACATGGAGACCCTCATCTGCCGGATGAAGAGCGGGTGCCAGGTGGTGGCCGGGGCCAGTTTCGCCCTGGGGACCAGCTTCGACGAAATGGAGATTCACGGCACCGAGGGCTCCATCATCGCCAGTCCCTTCGACAGCCAGCGGCTTGTGCTGCGGCGCGGAGGCACGGATGAGGTGCTGGACCTTCCGCCGCAGACCCACAATGTACACCTGCCGCTGGTGGCGTCCTTTGCTGAACGGGTCTCACAGGGGCTTGCGCCGGAGTTCAACGGAGTCGACGGAATGCAGGCCACGCGAATCATACACGCCGGGTACCGCAGCGCCAAGTCGGGCAAGTGGGAAGACGCCTAGCGGGGGCAATATGCAGTGTGACTGCCGGATCAAGAGAGATCGAGCCGATGAGTTCGGAAGTCCAGTGTTCGCCCCCGCGTTTCGAAGTGCTGTTGGAGTCCAACGTGATGGTGCCGGCCAGAGACGGGGTGCAGCCGGCGACCGACGGCTTGTCGAGCGGGAGGCTCGACCTACGCGACCTGAAGGCAAACGACACTGCGGGCAGGACGCCCGCCCCACGCGGATTGATGGGGAATGCGGTTTTCGCGCAGGCCGACCGTCCCGGTCGGCAATCTCCTCGGCCTTCGCGTCCCTCGGGACGCCCGGTCGCAGGCCCTTAGCCCCGGGTCTCAACCCGAGGCACCGACGACCGGCGTGGTGTCTAGCGGGACGCTCTCGACCTACGCGGTTGGGGAGGCATTCATCACCCTACGGCAGCCGCTCGGCCACGAAGCCCAATTCCTCGCGGATGAGCCTAGGGTCGTAGACGGAATCGTGCTCGTGACCTGGGTGCTCGAAGTAGGACACATCCACGTCATCCCCCCACCAGTTGCGCAGGATGTCGGCCACCGGCGCAGATACCCAGGCTTTCGGCCCGACGGCGTTCATCACGCGCACGCCAGGCTTGATGGGTGACTCGACGGCTAATGTGAAGGCCCGCACCGCATCGCTGAGACCCATGATGGTAATGCTGCCCAGCGCCCACTGCCCCAGTGGCCCGACTCCCCGCGGCGCGGGGAGATTCTCGTCCGGAATCACCGTGGACAGGCGCAGGTTGATGACGTCGATCTCCTCGTTCTGCCGCTGGTAGTACCGAGTGATCTCCTCCATCAGGTACTTGGAGACCCCGTAGCCGTCGCGGTCGAAGCAGGGATGATCGTCGGGGATAGGAACCTGCAAGGGCCGGAACTTCGTGCTCTGCATACCCACGGCGGCGATGGAACTGGCGTTCACGAACTTCCGACAGCCGCGGTCCATGAGGTAGCGCATGAGGCATCGGGTGCCCTCGACATTCACCAGCAGCCCGTCGCGCTCCAGGCAACCTCCGGTAACGGCCGCGAGATGCACCACGCCATCAATGCAGTAGCGGTCAAGCTGGCGTAGGTCCTCGAAATTGCTGAACTCGCCCCGGGCCCAGGGCAGATCGAGACCCGGGTTCTTGCGGCTCATGCAGACGACCTCGTGGTTCGCGGACAGTGCCTGCGCCATGGCCTTGCCGATGAGTCCGCTGGCCCCGGTGACGAGAATCGTGCTCATTTTCGGTCAGCCTTTCCTGGGCTAGTCGCTCCAATGAACCAGTACGCCGGTGAGTTCCGGGTCTCCCTGGTTGATGCGCTTGAAGATTGCCGGCGCGTCCGCAGCTTCGATGCGGTGGGTAATGCAGTGCTCCCAGTTGAGCGCGCCCATGGCCATGTTCCTCAACACCGCCGCGCGCGCGGGCTGGTAGCCGTCATCGCAGGGGAAGAACATTTGCAGGCGCTTTCCATGAGCGGGCAGAAAATGCATGCTCACCGGTTCCGCGCCGTAATTGCCTTGCCAGACGAATGTCGCGCGGGGCTTGCACAGGGCGATCGCCGGGTCGATGCAGGCCGGGATGCCGGTGCACTCGAAGACGAAGTCCGCGCCGCCGGGGGAGATCTCGTTGATGGCGGCCACGGCATCGGTCTCGGCGCTGTTGATGAGGTGATCCGCGCCCATCTTCCGCGCCATCTCAAGCTGCCGCGGGTTGATATCCACGGCAACCACCACGCAGCCGCGGTGCACGCAAGCCGCAATGACGCCTTGGCCGATGAGCCCTGCGCCATGCACCACAACCACCGCGCCCATGCGGGGATTGGCCATGTCCACACCGGTTAGGCCTACCGCGGGCATGACGAACATGCTGGCGAGATCTACTGGCGCGCCCGGGGGAAGTTTGGCGACGCCATGAGTGCCGGCGGGCTTGCGGATTGCGTGAGATGCATGGGCGCCGCTGACGCAGGAGACCGGGGTCCCGTCGGCGAGTTCCATGTGATCGTTACCCCGGAAGTACACGAGGTCGCCGATGGCGAAGTCGGTGATGTCCGAGCCCACCTCCTCCACCACACCCGTGCCCTGGTACCCGGTGCAGAGTGGGTACGGGCCCCACGAGATCTTGTTGCGTATCAGGGCGAACTCCGTGCCAATGCTCACGCCGGTCCACAGTGTGCGGATGAGCAACTGGTCGGGAGCGGGCCCATTGAGGTTCACGTCCTGAATCGAGAACTGCTGGTTCGCGTCGCAAATGAGTGCCCTGGCCCGCATGGCCGTCTCCTTCGGTAGCTGATGCTTGCGCGTTGGTACGCGGCGGTCTATTCGCCCGTGGGCTGATCGGGTCCTTCCATTCTCGCCAGCAATCCGCGCAGGTAGTCCCGGCCGAAGTAAAGGCGCTCCAGCATCTGGTCCAGGTACGGGATCGCTTCATATTCCTGAGGGTCGGGCAGCTCACCGGAGCGGATGCGGGTCTCGCATTGCCAGACCAGCCTCATCACCTTGCCGAACTCGGCGCAGGTGAGGTCGGGATGCAGGGCGAGCCAGTCCTCCTGGAACACCGCGAAGGTGAAGAGCCACTTGTGGTCCTCGATGGACAGGCGCAGGTCCGGGGAATACCCCGCCAGCGCGGGCAGTATCCGGGGCCAGTCGAGAATGCCCTGTCCGGGTGCGCGGCCCTGGCGCGTGTAGCCCTGGTCGCAGAAGAACATGATGGCGTCCTTGGTGTGGGTGAGGTGGGTGTAGGGCGCGGCGCGTTTCGCGGCGAGAACCGGGTCCTCGGCGTGACACAGGACATTGGCGGTGTCCAGGCAGATGCCCGCGATGTCTGGTCCCACGTCTTCGACGAGGCGCACGAGCTCGAAAGTGGTAGTGTCGCCGTGGGTCTCGAGATTGATGCGGCTGCCATGGTGGCGCAGGACCGGTCCCAGCCGGCGGATGAAGTCGGCGGAATCCGCGAGGTGTTGCGTCCACGGTACCGGATGCTGGTAGCGCTCGTCGCCGCCGCCGAGTGAGCTGTGCAGCTCGTGCCAGCCGATCTCTGCCGCTGCAGTGATCTGGCGCTCGAGCTCTGCCTGATGGGCATCCAATTGACCGGGCGCGATCAGGTGCGGGTTGCAGCCGGGGACCGAGACGTCGGTGTACAGGCCCATGGCGTCCGCCTGTTGCCGGATTTCGCGAAGCCGTCCCATATCGAGGGTGTCGCTCAATCCGCGCAAGCCTCCGAAGAGGGCGCCGTCGAACCCGTGGGTCCGCATGAAGTCGAGGGTCTGGAATGGGTCGAGGCCCAGTTCGCGGATGGTGAAAGTGTCGATGCCGACTTTCATGGTGGCTCCTCAGACCGTTCCCGGCCAAGGCTTCGGCTCGATGGGAAGCGTGACGGTGCAGCCGGTTGCTTCGGCGAGGTACGCGGCCTCGGCGACTTCCACCGTTCCTCGCACTGCGCGGCCGTCAGTGCAAATGTCGGCGGGCTCGCCGCGCACGCTCTTTATCCACTCGCCGATGCAGCGCACGTGCCCTACCCAGTCACCGCTTCTGACCAGAGAAAAACCGCCGGTGCTTTCCATTTCATACTGCCACGGCGTCTCGCTGTCAGCGGGGGTGTGGAGCTTGAGGAACGTTCCCTTGCCCGACATGTAATAGGCTTCGCCTCTGGTTCCGCAGACCTGAACCATCTCGTACCACAGGCCGTTCTCGGAGGCATTGGAGGTAGTCCACCAGTTGATGGAGAGATGCCCCAGAGCCCCGGACTCCATCTGCGCAATGATCACGCCGGCGAACTCGCCTTCCATGCGCTCCGGGTTCGTCTTGGTCATGCAGGCGACGGATTTGACCTCGCCGCCATACCAGCGCAGGGCGTCGATCTGGTGGGTGAGGCAGCTCATGATGGCCCCGCCGCCGAGACGGTCGCGACTGCGCAGCCAGTGATCCGCCGGGCCCACCACGTTCTGGTTGTGGTCGAGTTTCCACCAGAAGATCTCACCCAGGACGCCGGAATCCACGATTTCCTTGAGCGCCATCCACTGCCCGTGGTAGCGGCGGTCGTGGCAGACGGTCAGGGCGACGCCGGCGCGGTCGCAGGCCTCAATCATCCGATCGCACTCGTACACGTTCCGGGCCATGACCTTCTCGACCAGCACCGGCTTGCCGGCTTCCGCAGCGGCGATGGTCGCGGGCATGTGCAGGTCGTGAGGCAGGATGATGTCCACCGCGTCCACATCATCCGCGGCGATGACGTCGTGATAGTCGGCCTCTATTCGGACGTCATCGCCGAATAGCTCGCGAAGTTTCTTGGCACATTCGGGGCGTGGTTCGGCGACTGCAACCACTTGTGCGCGGTCAGTATTGGCGTGGTACCCGGCGGCATGTGCGCCTACGATGCCTCCGCCGCCGAGGATGCCGATACGCGCTTTGCCCGTCATGGCTGGTCCTCCAGGATGGGAAGGAATGGGTGAACCGGGCGATGAGGCGGACAGGCGGGATTGCCTGCCCCGGCAACGACGGTCGCGGGCAAGCCCGCTGCTGCAAGCGGTAGCCCGCGAGACGACCAGTTCAAGCAGCCGACTATCGCACTCGAAGTTCCGGGTGCTTCTGGGTGACGGTAGACCCCGGCGGCACTGATTCCGCGACGAACACATTGGCCCCGATGACCGAACCCTTGCCGATCACAGTATCGCCGCCGAGAATCGTGGCCCCGGCGTAGATGACCACGTCGTCCTCGATACTCGGGTGACGCTGGATGTCCTTGACTGGGAAACCCCTCTCATCTACCGGGAAGCTCTTCGCGCCAAGGGTGACGCCCTGGTAAATCTTCACGTTCGAACCGATGCGCGAAGTCTCGCCAATGACCACGCCTGTTCCGTGGTCGATGAAGAAACTCCTGCCGATCTGGGCGCCCGGGTGAATATCGATTCCCGTCTCCGCATGGGCAACCTCACTCATGATGCGCGGGACGATGGGGACATCCAGACGGTACAGTTCGTGGGCGATGCGGTGGGTGGTGATGGCCGCGATGCAAGGGTAGCTCATGACCACTTCAGCGTAGGAGTGGGCTGCCGGGTCGCCATTGTATGCGGCGACCACATCGTCCACCAGCAGTTCCCGCACGGCCGGGAGTGAGCCGAAGAATTCCACGAGTATCCGCTGGGCCTCAGCGGCAACATCGGCCACCGGCGTCCCCTTCCCGGAGTCCTGCGCGAACTTGCTCATCCAACGGTAGGGAAGAGCACGCCGGACCGCTTCGAGCAGGCGCGGGTAAGCGGTGCTCAGGCGCTCCTGAATGAACAAGGGCAGGAGGCAGCCGTCCACATCGCCGGGCAGGCAGGTGTCGGATGCCTCGGGCAGCCAGCGGCCAGGGAACATGCACTGACGCAGGCAGGTTAGGGCTTCGATGACCTCGCGTGTATCGGGCAGGTTGGGAGAGCAGCCGTCAGGCACGTCCGCGTCGGTGCGCACGGACAGGTTCCCGAGGGCTTCAGAAGTGCGGCAGATGATGTGCGGGATCGGTTCGCGCGGGCAGGCTTCGCAATGGGCATCATGGCGGACAGCGTGCTCATCAGTCATGTCATACATCCCCTCGCGGATGGAATCTTCGGGGCGCAGATCACCCTGCTCCCCGAAGTAAGGATAGCATATCAGATGGGTCTGTGTCTGCGTGAGGATGGGGTGAGACGGACAATGGCGGGTGGCGAACAAGCAGGATTGACTGTCCCACTGGCGGGAGACGGTGACAGCCTAGGCCCGGCGCTCACTTCGCCCGCCGTATGCTCAGCACGGTCAGGGTGTTCGGCGGCAGGCGGTAGGTCAGGTCGCTGGCGTTTGCGATCTCCAGCGGCTTCGGCCCCTGCAAGGTCACCCGGTCCGGCTCGGCCATGGTATTCTCTGCGAGATAGCTGTCCGCGCCCACCTCGTAGGCTTCGATGGCTGACTGAGCGGGCCAATGAGCGATGCGGATGCGGGCCTCCACGGCTTCGTGCGCGTCCTTGTTCAGGAGCGCGAGATACAGCGCATCGCCCGTGCGCGATGCGCAGGTGGTCACCCGGTCGAAGCTGTACTCCGGGTCGGCGTACAGGCCCGGAGCGGGAGCCGCGATTGTGTTGTCGCCCTCAATACTCGATTGCACCAGTTCCTCGCCGTGCTGTTCGCTCAGGAGCTTGAAGACCCAGTAGATCGGCATACGGAAGCCGTAGCCCGGGTCGGTGGAGGTGCCTTTGTAGGAGATGCCGCGCGGCTGTGTGGTCTCGATGGAGAACAGCGCCTGCGCATCATTGCAGAAGGTGTGCCAGAAAGCCCCGCGGATATGCTCGGACGGGACGCTTCTGGTCATGAGAAACATGAGTATGTCGGCCATGTACACTGCGGTGGCCTGGGTGCGCATGAGCGATCCGCGGAAGCCTTGCTCGTACTGGGGGAAGATGGCGGCGGTCCAGTCCGCCGACCACTCGCCCACCATGATGCCCGGCAGCGGGCGTTGTTTGCACTGGCGCTCCATGAGGGAGACGATCTCGCGGTAGCACTCGCGGAACTTCGTGCCCCAGCAGTAGAGGTGCTTCCACTCGTCGTCGGTGCCAATGTACGGCCAGTTTCCACCCCACCCGTTGGCGGGGTAGAAGTGCCAGTCGAAATAGTCCACCTCCACGTCCAGGTTGCGCAGGAAGGCTTCAGCGAACTCGCTGCTGGTGGCGAAGTTGATGTTCGCCTCGGGAGCAAAGGGCTTCATGCCGGTAATCGGGCGCTCGACGTTGATGAACGGGACGAGGATCTTCGAGCCCGGCGACATGCGGCGTATGATGGGGACCAGCCGGGCCAGGACCTCTGCGTACTCGCGGGCTCCCTCGGCGTTCTCCTGGAAGCCCTGCGGGTAGCTGTGGACCTCATTACCCGGCTGCCAGTAGCGGATATTGTATGGCTCGGGGTGGCCGTTGGCAGCGCGCTTTGCGGCCCAGTTGACTCCATCGCCATCGTCGTCGCCCCGGCCCACGAGGTACTCGATGTACCCCCGCACGGACTCCTCGGGCTCCCCAACGAAGTTGATCTGCATCAAAGGTTCGATACCGAAACGTTCGCAGAACTGGACGTAAGTGTCGAGGTCGTAGACCTCCCACCAGTGGCCCTCGGGGTTCTGGGCAAGGTGGTCCTGCCAGTAGAAGTTGGCCCAGGAGCCCCGGTGATCGTTTCGGTTGAAGACGAACCCGCCGGGGTAACGGGCGATGCGCAGGCCGGATTCCGCGATGTGACTGGCGACGACGTCCGGGTACCTGGGGCTGCGCAGAGGGTTGGTCTTGGCGTCGATACCCGCGCCGAAGACGAAAGGATCGATGGCACCGAGAGAGACTTGGGGTTGAACGTCGAGCTGGACCTGCAGGTCAGTTGCCAGGAGGAGACCGGGCAAGATGAGGGCGCAGATGAGGGCGAGAACGGTCTGCGGCATGAGGGGTGTCTCCGGTTGATGGAGTGCGCACGCCAGAGATGACAATTCCAGGGATTGGGAGGTCTGTCCTTCGGGGGGACAGCTCGGAGCGGACGGCGGACAGGCAGGTCGGCGCGGCACAGGTGCGCGCCCCACAGGCGGCAACGGCAACGAGGAAGGCAAAGGCCCTCGGCGTAAGGGCGCTACGTCGCCGCGGCCAGGCGGTCCTCGCCTGAGATCGCCCCATACTGCAGATTGTGCAGGCGCCAGTAGGCTCCGCGCGCCGCCATGAGTTCCGCGTGGGTTCCGCGTTCCACGATCTGCCCGCCGTCCACCACCAGGATACAGTCCGCCTGGCGAATCGTGCTCAGCCGGTGAGCGATGACGAAGGCCGTGCGCCCGTGCATCAGCCGCAACATCGCGTCCTGGATATGGATTTCCGTACGGGTATCGACGCTGCTTGTGGCCTCGTCGAGAATCAGGATGGCGGGGTCGGCGAGGATCGCCCTGGCAATAGCGAGAAGCTGTCGCTGGCCCTGGCTCAGGCTACCTCCGTCTTCAGTCAGTTCGGTGTCGAAGCCGTGAGGCAGGCGGCGGATGAAGGAGGCCGCATTGGCCAGTTCTGCGGCCTGCTCAACTTCGCTGTCGGTGGCACCCGGGCGGCCGTAGCGGATGTTCTCGCGCACCGTGGTGGCGAACAGGAACGTGTCCTGGAGAACGATCCCCAATGCGCGGCGCAGATCACAACGGCGGATCTCGCGCAAGTCGTGGCCATCCACGCGGATCGCGCCCTCATCCACATCGTAGAAGCGAGTGAGGAGGTTGATGATCGTGGTCTTGCCCGCGCCGGTGGGGCCAACGAGCGCAATGGTCTGTCCGGCCTCGGCGTGGAAGCTCACGTCCTTGAGCACCGGGTGCTCCGGGTCGTAGCCGAAGCTCACTCGGTCGAAGGTAACGTCGCCGCGGGGGGTTTCGAGAGCGACGGCACGCGGAGCGTCGGGGGTTTCCGGAGGCTCGTCAAGGATACCGAAGACTCGTTCCGCACCGGCAATGGCGGACTGCACCATGCCCCAGAGCATGGCGATCTGATTGATGGGCATGGTGACAAAATGCGCGTAGTTTACGAAGGCCGCCACGGTGCCGATGGTCGCGAGATCGTGGAGCACTATCCAGCCGCCGGCGGTTGCGAGGACTGCGAAAGTTATGTTCCGGGCGAGATTCATAGCCGGCCCCATGACGCCGGATATCATGCCGGCAGCGGTTGCACTGCGCCGTAGCTTCTCATTTGCGCGGTCGAAGTCCTGGATGGCGCGCTGCTCGCGGGCGAAGGCCTTGACCACCCGCTGCCCTGTGATGTTTTCCTCGATCAATCCGTTGAGGTCCCCCAGGTCAGCCTGGCGCTCCCGGAACTTGCGGCGACTGGCGGCCGCGATGACGTGGGAGAAGAGGAATGCCAGGGGTGCAGTGGCGAGAGTGACCAGCGCCATGCGCCAGTTGAGCGCGAACATGAAGCAGATCGCGCCGACGACTGACAGGACGCTGGACATGAGTTGCGTGACGGTCTGCGCCAGCGCTTGATTCACGGCTTCGGTGTCGTTGGTGAGGCGGCTCATGATCTCGCCATGGGTCTGGCGGTCGAAGAAGCGCAACGGCAGAGTCTGGATGGTGCGGAAGATGTCGCCGCGGATGTCCCGCAGGGTGCTTTGGGAGACGCGGATCATCATCACCGTCTGCAGCCAGGTGGTGACGGCCGAGAGGATATGGATGCCGATCATCAGGGCGACAATGCGCGCGAGGGCATCCATCTCGCGGGGGATGATGCACCGATCGATGGCGCGGCTGATCAGGTACGGGTTGATGAGGGTCAACACGGTGCTGACCGCAACAAGGGCTGCGACCAGGAGCAGGCTTGACCGGTAGCGCCGGAGATACTGCCAGAGCCGGCGCATGACCGCCGGAACGTCTTCAGCCCGGCTGACGGGCATCATCATTGCCTGCGGGCCGCGCCCCGGGCCGTGGCCGAATACG
Source organism: Armatimonadota bacterium (assembly GCA_013314775.1). NCBI lineage: Bacteria > Bacillati > Armatimonadota > Armatimonadota bacterium. The sequence continues at coordinate 234,324 of JABUFB010000012.1, forward strand.
CGTATGTGATCTACCGGCGGGCGCTTCTCAGACACCGGTAACCACCTCCGGGTCCACCTGCGACCGCACGATCTCCCGGTAGGCCGCGCTCGTCTCCAGCAGCTCTTGATGAGTGCCCTCGGCCGCGATTGCACCGTCTTCGAGCACAAGAATTTTGTCCGCGGCGAGAATGCTGCCAATCCGCTGGGCGACGATCAGGCGCGTGCAGGGATCGGGCGAGTCATCGAGAGCGGCCATGATGCGGGACTCGGTGGCGGCGTCGACGGCGCTTGAGCAGTCGTCGAGAATCAGGATCGAAGGTTTGCAGAGCAGAGCCCGAGCGATTGCGAGCCGCTGTTTCTGGCCACCGGAGAGGTTTACCCCGCGCTGGCCCAGTTGCGTGGCGTATCCGTCAGGCAGAGCCATGATGAACTCATGGGCCTGCGCGGTCCGGGCGGCCTGTTCGACCTCCTCATCGGTCGCATCGGGCCGCGCGTAGGCGATGTTGTCGCGGACTGATCCTGAGAAGAGGACGGTCTCCTGCATGACCATGCCGATGTGCCGGCGCAGGTCGGCCTGCCTCAGGTTGCGCACATCCACGCCGTCCACGAGGACACGGCCGCCCTGGACGTCATACAGGCGCGGCACGAGATGCACGAGACTGGACTTGCCGCTGCCCGTTGCTCCGACAATGGCCACGGTCTGTCCGGGTTCGGCGGTGAGAGAGACCCCGCGGAGGACAGGCTCGGCTTCGTCGCCGTCGTAGCCGAAAAGTACGCTATCGAACTCCAGCCTGCCGGAGGGCGCCGAGATTTCCGCCGGCTCCGCGCAGTCCGTCACGTCGGGCTCGGTGTTGAGGACTTCGGCGATGCGGTGGGTTGATGCGTCGGCCTGGGACATGCGCATCACAAGCATGCCCACCATCACCAGGGAGTGAAACATCTGGGTGAGGTAGTTGGTGAAGGCGAGCAGCTGCCCGACGTGAAGCTGGCCCCGATTCACTTCCCACCCGCCGAACCAGATCACGGCGACGACCGCGACATTGACCAGGAGTGAAATGGCGGGAGTGACCCCGGCGACGAGAGTGGATGCGCGAACGGTCTGGCCCATCAGGTCCTCGTTTGCGGAGCCGAAGCGTGAGCACTCGTGCTGTTCGCGGACGAAAGCCTTGACCAGCCGCACCCCGGCGAGGTTCTCCTGAAGAATGATATTGAGCTTGTCCAGGCGCTCCTGCACGCCGAGAAACAGACCGAAGGCGCGCTTGCTGGTGATAACCAGGGCGGCGATGACCAGCGGGGCAATGATGACAATGATCAGCGACAGGCCGGGAGCGGTCAGGATCGCCATCACCAGGCCACCCATTGCCAGGAGCGGGGCGCGCACCATGATGCGCATAAGCATCAGCGACGCTTCCTGCACCTGGTCGACGTCACTGGTGAGGCGGGTGATCAGCTTGCCGGTCTGCAGGCGATCCAGGTTGGCGGAGGAGAAGCTCTGAATCTTCCGGAAGACCGCGCCGCGCAGGTCCGCGCCGAAGTTGAGCCCGGCGATGGTCGCGAAGATGGTGCATCCCGCGCCGGCCAGGAGGCCGATGATGCCCGCGACGACCATGATCAGTCCGGTATGGATCACGTACCGCAGGTCATTATTGGCAATGCCCTCGTCCACGATGTTCTGCAGCAGGCGCGGTTGAGCAAGGTCCATGGCGACTTCCAGCGCCATCGACAAAGGCGCGAGCAGTGCCGGGACCCAGTATGGGGCCATGTAACGGATGATGGTGCGCAGGGACTTCACCGGCCCATTGCCTCCTGATCAATGACAACCCTGGGCAGGATGCCCAGGCCTAACGGGATTCCTTTTCCTCGGCCGCGTCTTCCGCCTGCGATCTGCGTAGCGCGGCGGCATGCAGCTGCGCCAGGGCGTCGCGTAGCCGGATCAGATCGTCGTCCTCGAGGTCCGCGAGGAGAGCCATCATCCGCCGGCGCGCGCGCTCAAGATGACGCGTGCGCTCCCGGGCGCCACGAGCCGTGAGTCGCACGCGAACAATACGACGGTCCCCGGGGTCGTCAAGCCGCTCAACCTGGCCGCGTTCGATGAGAGCGTCCACCAGGCCGGTTACTGTACTGGGGCGCAGATGCAGGGCGCGAGAGAGCTCGGTCATCGACGGACAGCCGAGATGGCCTATTGTGCGCAGGCACTCCAATTGGGCAAGAGTGAGGTCGAGATGGGCCGCGGGAGGACGATGGCCGCGCCTCATGTAGGAGCCGAAGATCGAGTGCATGAACTCGTCGATCTCAGCCATGAACTTCTCGCGTGATGGGTCAGCAGGCACGGCATTTTCCTTCGGAACACGAATATTTCATTACAGAAACAGTATAGCTTAGATTAGCGACCCGTCAAGGGTTATCTTTGCGGGTCGTGGTTGGTTGCTGAGCCGAAGGACGCGAAGCTGTCTGGACGCAATGGGAGGGTGGGCAGCAGAACTGGATCGGACCTGCTCCGGGGCAGAAGCAGGTCCGATCCGAGTGCGCGGCTCTCAAGCTGTAATGTAATCTTCAGGGCGGGCCGCGCCAACCCTGGAGCTCAGCCTGGGCGCAAGTCTAGGGGGAGACTTAAGCTGAGCCAGGGATATAAGAGCGCTGATTGCTAGGTCTGTTCAAGTTGCGCCTGCCAAACTTGTACAACCCTGTACAGCATCTTTATAGCACGGACGCCCAACCATGTCAATACTTTGTATTGAGATTCTGTGAAGAATTTTCCCGGCACGCCCACCGGGGCACACGCGAGGGTCTTTCGCGTGCACCCAGCAGCCAGGTTCAGGGGAAGGGGAGGGGCTTACTGGTACCCGAGGAGCGATCCGACACTGTGGACGATAAAGGCGGCGATCCAGGCGAGCACGGTGGTGTATGCCGCTGAGAATGCCGGCCAGCGCCAAGTGCCCGTCTCACGGTAGATGACAGCGATGGTGCCCAGGCAGGGAACGTATAGGAGCACGAAAACCATGAGCGCATAGGCGACCAGGGGCGACAGACCAGGCTGCTTGCGCAGCACGGCCTGCAGGTTTTCCGTCTCGTCTCCGGCTTCGCCCATGCTGTAGGCCGTCGATAGGGTGGAGACCACCACTTCTTTGGCCCCGAACCCGGCGATGAGAGCCACACCGATGCGCCAGTCAAAGCCGAGAGGACGCAGGGCGGGCTCGATAGCCTTGCCCATCCGGCCGGCCGCACTGTATTCCAGGGCAACCGTTGCCTGGTGCGCCTCGTCGAGGCCCTCCAGCATGTCTGCGGGCGGCTTCGGGTAAGACATGAGCACCCACATGACGATGGCGAACCCGAGGATGACGGTGCCCGCCTTCTTGATGTAGTGCCAGGCGCGTTCCCAGACGTGGATGGCGATGCCGCGAAGGGTGGGAAGTCGGTAGGGGGGCAGCTCCATGACGAAAGGTGTCGTGGAGCCTTTGAAGAGGGTCGACCGTAAGACGAAGGCCATGAGCATGGCCACGGCGACGCCCAGAGCATAGATGGAAAAGATTACTTTCCCAGCGATGTGGGGAGCGAAGAAAGCGCCCGCCAGAAGGATATACACGGGAAGCCGCGCACCGCAACTCATGAATGAGACGATCATCATGGTGACGATGCGGTCGCGCTCGCGGTCGAGGGTGCGCGTCGCCAGGACCGCGGGTACGGTGCAGCCGAAACCGATGAGCATGGGGATAAAGCTCTTGCCATGGAGGCCGACGTGGTGCATGACTTTGTCGACCACGAAGGCGGCGCGAGCCATGTATCCGCTATCTTCAAGGATGGAGATGGCAATGAACAAGAGAACGATGTTGGGTAAGAAGACGAGAACCCCGCCGACGCCGCCGATGATCCCGTCGACGATAAGAGACTTGAGGTCACCCTCCGGCAGGACAGAGGCTGCGTAGCCGGCAAGGGTGCCGAAGAACGCCTCCACCCATTCCATCGGTGGCCCGCCCAGGCGGAAGACCATTTCGAACATGAGCCACATAAACAGAACGAAGATGGGCAGCCCCAGGACGCGATCGACCAGCACGCGATCTACGGCGTCGGACCAGTCGATGCGGCGGATCTGGTCGTGCTGCATGGCCTGTCGCACGGCGCCGGAGGCAAGGCCGTAGCGCTGGTCAGCGATGGCGACCTCGGCGTCGTCGCCCACGACCCGCTCGATGTGGGCGCGGGCCGCATCGACGGCTGCGAGTATCTCGTCGGCTCCCGTGGCCTGCTTCGCCACCATCTCGCGGACCCGGGAATCATTTTCAAGGAGTTTGATTGCGAGCCAGCGCGGGGCCGCGTCATTGTGAAGTCCGCTGGCGACCAACATGGCTTCGATCTGGTCCAGGTGGCACTCCAATTCGGAGCCAAAACGCATGTGCAGCGCGGGCTTGCGGTGTTCATCGGCGACCCGGATCGCCTCGTCGAGCAATTGGCGCATGCCCTGACCACGCGCCGCGACGCAAGGGACGAAGGGCACTCCGAGTAGCTCGCTCAGCAGTTCGTGGTCGATACGTTTGCCGGACAATTCGGCGACGTCGATCATGTTGAGAGCAACCACGGTGGGCTGCTCAAGCTCAATGAACTGGGTGGTCAGATAGAGGTTGCGCTCGAGGTTCGACGCGTCAACGACATCAATGATGACGTCGGGCTTCTCGTATACCACGAAGTCGCGGGCTACGATCTCTTCAATGGAGTAGGCGGTGAGGCTGTATGTGCCGGGCAGGTCGATGATCCGCAGTTCGCGGCCGGCATGGGTGGTGATGCCCTCTTTCTTCTCGACGGTCACGCCGGGGTAGTTGCCCACGTGCTGGTGGGCGCCGGTGAGGGCATTGAAGACCGTGGTCTTGCCGGCGTTGGGGTTGCCCGCGAGACCGACAATGATGGGGCGAGACATGGGACGCACCACTCTCGATGGGAAGCATGACTCCGCGAGGAGCGCCGCGGCAGGGAAAGGCTTAGTCAGGCCTGACCATGATACGGTGGGCCATACCGCGACCGAGCATGAGCTTGGCGCCGCGCACGTTGATGACAACCGGGCCGGGCTGGCTGCCGCCGCTCACCACCTGCATCCGGGTTCCGGGCAGAATCCCCAGGTCGTTGAGATGCCTGCGGGAGCCAACGCTGCCTTCGACGGACACGCAGACAACCTGGTCGCCTGAGCGGGCCAGGCTCAGGGGCATGGATGCGCCACACCGCACGCATTCAGTCCGCGTCGACGAAGACATTGGCGGCCTCTTCCTTGCGCAACGACAGATGGTATCCGCGCACCTTGATTTCCAGCGGATCGCCCAGGGGTGCAAGACGCTCGAGCTCTACCGGTGTTCCCGCTGTGACGCCCATTTCCATGAGCCGCCGGCGCAGGGGGCCCTTGCCCGCCACGCGGACGATGGTACCCTTGAAGCCGGGCTCCTGCTTGTCCAGCGTCATCGGCGTGTCCGGCATTTCCGGCTCCGCGAAGGGGCCGGCCTCGGGAATCTGGATGCCCTCGACGCACTGCCGGCAATCGTGGTCGCACTCGCGATGCTCCCACCGGCCGCGCATATGCTTGAGCCAGTCGCCGCCACTGCGCGGACAGTTCTCGATGAACTCCATGAGGCCGAGGAGGCGTCGAAGGGTCTCGCGGCTGAGGCCGTGTTCGAGACGGCAGGCTTCCTCGTCGGCGGTCTTCTCATCAAGTTGAAGGATGTCGCGCAGGAAACCAACGAGGGTGATGTGACGGCGGTGGATGCTCTCCGCGAGTTCCCGGCCCTCAGTGGTCAGTTCAACATGGCCGTACTTTTCGTGGCGCACGAGCTTCTCGGCGCTCAGGGTGCGTAGAGCGCTGGTGACCGAAGGCATCTTGACGTTCATCGCTTTCGCGATGTCCTTCACGCGTACGACCCGGTCAGACCGCTGGAGGCTGAAGATGGTCTCGAGGTAGTCCTGCATTGTATCGGACAGATGAGTGACCATGTACGGCTCCCGTAAGTAACTTAGGACAGCCTAACTATAGGACGCCGCAACGCGGATGTCAAGGGGCGATTGCGCGAGAAGCAGGGCAGATGCTCGACCGCGACGAAACCGCTGTCGGTAGGCTTAAGTGACCGCGGAAGGCCGTCTGCAAGGCGCACATAGTTGGGGATCTCGAACCGGAAGAGAGTTGGTGGATGTGGTCTACAGGGATTGTGATGCGACGCGTGACGCCGCGGACATTCAGCGCATCTGGGAGGAGATCGGGTGGATCGAGCCCGGGCGCGAAGGGGTCGGCGAGGCGGTTGCGTCTGCCTACAGAGGTCTGGTGGCGGAGCTGGACGGGCATGTGGAGAGCTTTGCGTTCCGATCGCCCGGAGTGGTTCATCACCTGCGCGAGCCGATTCCCTTCTGCGGCATCATGGCGGTGGGGACCAGTTACGTTGCGCGCAGACAGGGCTTCGCGGCGCGACTGACATCGGCTGCGGTTGCCCGGGGTGTCGAAGACGGGGCGATGGTCGCCGGCCTGGGTATGTTTGAGCAGGGCTTCTATAACCGCCTCGGATTCGGCACTGGCGCGCGGGAGATATACGAAAGTCTCAACCCCGGAGACCTGCGGATCAGCACGGTTCCGCGCCCGCCGGTGAGGCTGGGTGCGGATGACTTCGAGGCACTGCACCGGGCGCGGCTCAGACGGATAAAGCAGCACGGGGCGGTGAGTTTCGATGATCCGCAGATCACCCGTCTTGGGCTGCTGGAGCACAGGAACGGGTACGGGCTCGGATACCGTGACCACAGCGGCGAAATCACCCACGCCATGTGGCTGCATGCGGAGCGCCGGGAGCACGGGCCACTGGAGGTCCGTTGGATGGCCTATCAGGAATACCGGCAGATGATGGAACTGCTGGCGCTTCTCAAGGCACTGGGCGACCAGGTCTACACCGTGCGGTTGTACGAGCCGCGCGCCATCCAGTTGCAGGATCTGGTTTCGCAGCCCTTCTCCACATCCCGCGTGCGCGAGGGTGGCAAGCATGAGACGGACTGTGGGGCTGTGGCGTGGTGGCAAATGCGGATCTGCGATCTTGCGGGCTGCCTGGAACGCACCCATCTGATCAACGGAACGACGCGGTTCAACCTGGTGCTTGATGATCCGATTCAGCAGCACCTGGATGAGCGCGAGAAATGGAGTGGCATATCGGGGGAGTACACGGTGACGCTTGGTCCGGAGTCCGGGGCTGTGCGGGGAATCGACGCAAAGTTGCCCACGCTGCGGGCGACGGTCAATGCGTTCACGCGGCTGTGGCTAGGAGTGCGTCCGGCGACGGGGCTTGCGGTGACGGACAGCCTGGAGGGGCCGCCGGAACTGCTGGAGGAGCTTGATCGAGTTCTATGCCTGCCGCAGCCTACGACGGACTGGGGGTTCTGAGGGGGCGGCATCCTGCCCCGCCGAGGACACAGCCGGATGCCGTGGGTACAGCCACCGAACTCAGATGCGGCTGGTGTCCGAATGCCTGTCCCCGCTCCAGATGGGCTGACGTCAGGGGTTGGGCACATCGAAAGTGACTGATCCTATCTCGCAGCGGCTATCGTCCCAGATAGACGCGCGAATAGTGTAGGTTCCCGGCGACAGGGGCTGATCCAGACGGAGAGACACAGAGAATCTGCCCTGGGGGGCGGCGATTGCGGATTCGGCGATGACAAACCGAGAGGCCGCACGGTAACGCGCCTCGTATCCTTCGCGCGTGGCGGGTTCGTCGCGGGTGCCTGACATCGCTGAACTCATTGGGCGCGACAGGGTGACCTTGCCTGTTGCGGTGGAGATCGATGCGCGTCCGTTCACAAGGACGCGATCCGCTTCCGGCCGCACTTGGAACTCCTGCAGCGACGCCGGGAAACGAAGGCGCGTTGCGGGATCGCCCAGCAGGACATAATGGCGCACTACATCGCGGCGCATTCCGGGAAGGTTCTGGGGGCCCTGAACCATCCCGGCCATGGCGTCGGCCTGCTGCCGGAAGGGGCTTGCGTCGGGTTCCAGCACGATCCTGCGGGCGGCGTCCAGTATCTCCCCAAGCGTGGCGTTTTCCTGGCTGAAAGCCGCCTGCACCAGACCCCGTCCAAGCAGTGCGTTCCCGTATGGCTGACAGATGCGCGTGGAGCCGATATACCCCACGGGCCCGGCAGGTCGCTTCAGCACTTGTTCTCCCAGGCTGTCGGTTGACGCGTCGTCGATCTTCGCAGTGTCACAGGCGATCACGGCCATCACCGGCGCGCCCTCGCGGATACTGATTCCGGCAAGATCCCGGACGCGAAGTATGGGTGCTCGGCCCCCGGACCAGTGCACATCATCCAGTTCGTCCTGTCGGCCGTGGCCCACATAGACGAAGAAAAGGCTCCCCGCGTTGAGCATATCCAGGGTCTCGCGCAGGAATTGGGGCGGGTACGGACACAGCGGCGAGCTCGCGTTCCCATGGAGAAGGCTGACCTGGTAGCGCCCGGGAAGGTCAGCGGTGAGTATCTGCGTGAACTGGGACTCGAGCACTGCGTCGATGAACTCGCTGAACCCCGCTCGCCCCACCACGAAACTGACCCTCGCCTGCCAGTCACCCGCCGGCAGGGAAGTCTCATACTCGATGATCCGGTGGACCATGGACGCGAGTTCGTCTGGGGTGTCCGCGGGAAGACGGCCAATGTGCAGCGCAGGGAGACCGTCCTCGCCGGCAGCGTAGTCATAGTCTGTGGCAACATCGCGGTCACTGAGAAACTCGGTGCTGTAGTAGCCTGATGGGGTGACGACCATGGGGACAAACTGCCCGGGCGGACCCGCGGCGTCCCCCACGAGGAGCAAGAACCGAACGCCCCAATCGTGTCGAGCACGGGCGATGAAACGGGTGAGAGCGACGGTGGACTCCGGTGGGCCTGACTGCGCACCGGCAATGGCGCTCAGGGGGACGAGACCCACCCCATAGCCGCAAGCTTGCCTGTGTTCGAGCAGGGGCGCGCAGGCATGGGCCAGGTGGTCCGCGGCGATGATGAGATAGTCCACATGACGCGGACTATCGAGATCAGTGATGAGATGCGGTGAAGCGGCGAAGATAGGCATTGCCGCGAATGTGAGAGCAAGCGTGAGTCCCATGTGGGCGAAGCTCCAATGGCGATATACGGCGGGCCCTAGCCCAGGACGCCGTGACGGACGAGGAAGGGCAGAGCCGGCGGCGGGCGAGATGCCCGCCCCACGCGGCAAAGGCAAAGGCCGACTAGGCGACAGCAGGCGGTTACCAGGCACGAGCCCGGGCCTGCAGGTAGCGGATGGAGTCTACTCCGGCAGGCTGAAATTCGCTCTAGCGGCCGAATCCGCGCCACCGCAGATCGGGACGGCCTCCACGGTCCACTGGCCGGGCTGATCATTGAGCGCAAGCTGCGTCCGGACTGTTATCGGCTGTCCCTCCAGGAGCAGATTCCGTGAGTAATCCTCACATTCGGTCCCGTCGGGTCGCAGGAAACGCAGGCGGACGATCTGGAGCTCCCGGTCCATTGCAGGCGCGATGTTCACAGTGCAAGTGACGGTGCGGTCGGTGCCGATGTTCGCCTGGAGCGCGGGCGGGTTGAGCTTTTGGTCAGTCAGGCAGTAGACGCGGCAGTCGCCGGTCTGCATGGGCGCGGTGATGGTATCCAGCTGCCCCAGGTACTGGCCGGAACGCAGGTCGTAGACGTGCCGGGTTCGGCCAAGCGGCACCCGGGCGACGTCGTCCTCCTCGTCCTGACGCTCGCGCAGCAAGCCGAGGTACTCCAGAGGCCCGGCCTCGTAGCGGATGACCTCGACATGCGGAGCGCGACCGGATGCGAAGGTCACCGGGTACGGCGGCTGAATCCCGAACTGCGCCAGGACGTTGAGCAAGACTGCGCGCATGCCTTTCTCGGTGGCGGTGCCGAACTTGCGCTCATTGTCGAACTCGGCGAGATCGATGTTCAGATACGCCGCGGCGCCCTTGCCCCAGCGATTGATAAGCACCACCGGGACATCGCTTTCCACCGCCCGCCCATGGCCGGCAGCGGATGTGGCGCGGACTTCGGGTTCGGCCGCGGGCAGGCGAATCTCGCCCTCAATGTCCTCGATCACCAGCCCCGGCTTCAGCGTCTGGGCGTCGGCGATGCGCTGGATGCCGAAGACTTCATCCAGCAGGCCCTCGGGTTGGCGCCGGCATTTGGCGTCCATGAGCCCGATGGCCTGGTCGCCGAGAATTCCGCCGCCGTTGTCCACGAAAGCTCTGATCTCCGCGACCTCTTTATCCGACAGCGCGAGGGACTCCGGCAGGATCAGCAGGCTGTAGCGGAAGTCCTCACTAGGCGGGTTGTTGAGGATGCCCTCTTCGATCTGAGCATAGCTTACGAAGTCATACTGCAGCCCCAGGTCCTCGATGAGCTTCACCCACGAGTCACGGACCTTCACGATGTGCTGGTCTTTCCCCGCTAGCAGCGCGGCGTTGATGCTCGGGTGGGAATAGTGGATGGCGATGCGATCGTGCTTGCGTTTCGCCCGACGGATGGCGTCCCACAGGCCCGCCTTGAGTTCGCGGATATTGGCGCGGGTGTCTCGGCCGGATTCGCTGTAAGTGAAGTCCCCGTAGAAGAAGATGGGGGTTGTCCAGGCGCTGATGCCCTTGGTATCGTGCAAGAGGCACCAGAACATCTGGTATTCCAGTCCCTGCCCGGCCTGCCAGTATCCGCACCTGTACGGGGAGCAGCGCACGCCGGTGTGAGGCTGGAAGGAGCGGCGCATCTCGTCGGACCAGCCGGTATTGTACGAATGGTAGTAACTGAAGGCCTTGCTGTTCTGCCACCAGTCCATGCCATTGCCGGGCTTGGGTTCCTGGGTGCCCGACAGACCACATTGGGCACCCGGGTACTCACTTCGGATGGTGTCCTGCACGAGGGTGTAGTACTCGGCTAGACTGTCATTCATGAAGTCCCGGAACTCGGCCCAGGGCGCTGCGTTCGGCCGGCCTTTGACCTCATCGAGGGTCATGGGCATGACCGCATCCCAGCTCGCAAAGCTGGTTTCCCACTCGTCATTCAAGGCATCAAGCGATGCATAGCGTTGCTGCAGCCAGTTGCGGAAGGCTGCGAGAGAGTGTTCGCTGAAGTCGAAGTCGAAGTACTGGGTGTAGTAAGTGAGGCTCATCTCGTCGCCCATGCAGAAGTCGTAGGCACCGCCAAATTGCTTCACCAGTTGGAGCTTGGTCTTCCTGATACCGTCTACGAGAGCCGACAAGTACACAGGGTCCTTGAGGCTGGGGTTGCGCACCAGCCACCGCTTGTCCTTTGTCTTCGCGTACTCTGCTGCCTTCTTTGCATACTCGCGGTCCATAAACTCGGGCACGTCGCGTCCCAGATAGCCGAGGATGCCCAGGAAGGAGTGATCAATGTTCTGGTAGTAATCCCACCAGACTTTGCCCGTGTTGATTTCGGTTTCCCCGTTCATCGCCACGTCCAGGCCGAGGTTCTCCACAAGCGGCCTCATCTCGTCGAACAGGTACTGGCAACGCCACAGGTGCTGCCCGCCCCAACTGGTGAGCGTCAGGCGGTCCAGCTCTCGCGGGGGAATCGCGATGAGAAACGCCTGGCCGGTGTCGTACACTCGGTCGCCCCGAGATAGCGTGAGGTCCCAGCGCATACCGGTGTTGTACAGGATCGGCGGACGGGACTCGAAGGTCAGGTCGGTCTGTGCGCGAGTGACGGTGACTGAGTCCTGAAACAGCAGCCGGCCGTGACAGTCGGTGAGCCTCGCTGTCACCGTTGCGGGCTCGCGAACGGGCTCGGGCAGGCTTGCGCGGCAGGTCAAGCGCAGGGGCACTTTCGAGCGAAAGGCTCGCTGCCAGGGCTGCCCTTTCGGGACCAGTGACTCGGTGTCGATGATGGTCTTCTGCTCGACACTGACCTGCTCCAGCGCCGGGGAGGTCGGGCCATCGAAGCTGAAAGCCCCCCATGCGAGGGAGGCGCCGGCGGAGTCGCGCAGGATAACGTCCACGAAGCACTTGCCGGCCCGCAGTCTGTCAGGCACGGCCACGGAAATACTCTCTTCGGGCTGCGACTTCGCGGTGGCAACCACATTGGAGAAGCGGTCCCGGAAGAGCCATTCCAGTGCGGCATCCCGCAGTTCGGGCGCGCGCAGATCGCCCACGATCCGCGCGGAGACCTGACTCAGGTCGTCGTTCACCTGGAAGTCCTGGAAGCGCAGATCGAGTTCCTTCGCGGCGGCCCAGGTAGCGCAGCGACAGAGCAGGGCCCACCAGTGTTCGAAGTAGTCCCAGGTGACCTTCGCCATCTCATCGGGAAGGTTGTAGTTGCCGCGGTAGCTGATCGCCGGGGTGAGTGCGGAGTACCCGCGGTAGCCTGGCGTGTGGGTGAGGGTGTCGTACGTGAGTGTCACCACGCGGCCCTGTCCAAGTTTGCCCGCAACGATCAAGGGCTGGGTGATCTGGCCGACATAGTTCGCCAAGACATCTCCCTGCGGCGGTGTGGCGAAGGGCATGGCGCGGGTGCGCGGCAGTGTATCCCAGGGCAGGCCGCTGGTGATGTAGTGTTCGGCAACCTGCTCCCACTTCCCCCACGCATTGAGATTGCGCCTCTCGCCGTCGGGAATGCCGCAGACGCCCTGGAGTTCGTCGTCGGGCTTGAGACCCTCGGGCTCGATATAGACCAGCCCGGTGCCGGCCTCGACCTTCTGTGCAATGGTCCTGCGCAGCTCGGGGGTGAAGTGGTGGTCCCACTTGAGGCCGGAGAGGATGATGACGTCGAATTCCTTCTCCAGCTTCTCGGACAGCCTGCGTTGGGCGGCCTCGAGGGTGAGGATCGAGCGGTCTCCGTGGTAGAGCCACTCTTTGTCAAGGGTGGAGAAGAACTTGACGTACTCGAACTCCAGGTCCAGGCGCTGCCACAGTTCGATGACCTCGCGGCAGTAGCGATCATCACACAGGACGAGGGCGCGAATCGGCCCGCTGAAGTAGGGCTTGGCCCACTTCACGTGGGGAGTCTCGACCTCGGTGGACAGCTCATGGCCCTTGTGCTGGACGGTCTGGGCCGGGCCGGAAGTGCCGACCCGCTCTTCCAGGGGCTCCAACTTATACGCGAGTTTCGCGCCGCCCACGGTGAAAGGACGTTCAAACTCGCCGGTAACCTGTCCGCCGGAGTAGATCACGCAGTTGGCCACATATGCGCCGGGCGAGAGCCCGAGGGTCGCTTCCTGATTGAGACGCCCATCCATCAGCGGAAAGCGGCCCAGCTCTTTCCAATCCCCATCAGGCAGTGACCGGGTGCGCAAGGCGATCTCGGTCCCCTCCGCGCCGTCCACCTGCACCGCGCCGAGACCGATGCGCACCGCGGCAGGGTCGTCTGTGTTGATCTCAAGGCCGCCGACGGTGGCCCCGACCACTCCGTCAACGCGCTTGAGACCTTCGAAGGGCAGCAGGGTGACGTCGGTCTCGAGGCTCTCACCGGCGCGCAGGGGCAGGAGGTTGTAGCGCCATTCGAAGGTGGGGATAGCCGTGCCCGCACCGGCCCACATGTAGAAGCAGTTGAGGATCCTGTACTCCATGGAGACTGCAAGTCCGACCCCGTTGTCAGCCACATATGCAGCCCAGCCCCGAGCCGGGTCCCAGTGCCAGGTCTCCAGCGGCTTGCCGGCTTCGAAGCGCTCCTCGACCACGCCGGAAGTAGTGGGGAAGAAGTAGGTGGCATCCTGCCCGCGCACGCCCAGGAAATGGTGGGACCACAGACCGTAACTGTACTCGGTCTGGGAGTTCTGGTCGTTGGTGAGCCGGTACTTCACGCGGACCACGGGGCTGTCTGCGTCCAGCGAAATGCTCTTGCGGATCTCGGTGAAGGCCAGCATACCGCCCAGGCCCTGGGTCCACAGGTCGAGCCGCGCCGTCTGCGGGGTCGTCTCCATCTCGCTGAAGTAATCGCGCTCGGCGAAGGAGTAGTCAGGGGACCAGAGCTGATCGCGCAGGAGACCGTAACGTCCCGAGCCACCCACCAGTTCCGCGCCGGAGTCCTTGAGCGCGAAGCTGCGGCACAGGCCGCCTTCGGGTTCGAACACCAGACGTACCCGGGGGTTCTCGAGGATCAGTTCCTGACGGCCGTCGTTATCGGCATCCATCTCGGTCGCGCGGGCGCCAGGGCGGTTGTCGAAAGCCAGGGCGTAGTCGCCGGTGGCAGCCTGCTGCTGGGGCTCACCGAACAGTTCGATCTCCTGGATGCTGACGATCGAGGCGGCGTGGAAGATGACCCGCAGGTTTCGGGTGGTCACATCCACGGCGATGGGGATTGTGAAGGCGCTCTGCGCGGTGGGGCCCCAGAAGCCCTCCGGGTTCGCGCCGACCTGAACGAACTGTCCGGCCTGCAGCGCCTCCACGGTTGTCTTCGTGAGCTTGTAATTGTCGTTGTGGCGGTGCACCTGAGCGACCACTCGTCGCACCCGGGTTTCCTCAGGCAGGGTGATCTCGATGACCACCCGGCCGCCACTGAAGATCGCGCTCCTGGACGGGTTCTTGTCGCCGTCCGTGAGCTTGGTGAACTGCGGGTCGGCCCACTGGTCGCCCAGGGGGTTGGCGTCACAGGTGTAAGTCCAGCCGGTGAGGGGCTGTTCCTGCGAGTGGCCCGGACATGCGGCAAGAATGATCAGCGCGAGGGTTGCGAGGGGAAGTACGCGGCGAACCAACATTTCGCTCACCTGCCGGCATGGCGGTATCCGACCTATGATTGTTCCGCGTCCGCAGACGATGTACCTGTATAGACGGGTGAAAACCCGGAAACCTGGATCGAGGTCTGTGTGTTCAGAGAAACAGGCAATAGGTTGTTCGTGCAATCCTAGGAAAGCAACAAAGCGTTGTGGCGTCGCGGAAGGGTCCAGTCTACGTTCGCAGCATGACCTTGTTCGGCATCCTGGCCTTCTTCCTGATGGTCGGGGCGCCGTACTTGCACGCCCACCAACCGGGGCACCAGACGGACCAGTGCCCCGCTTCCCAGGTGCTGCACTCGGGCGCAGTTGCTGTGCCCTCACCGCTGGTCATCACGTGTGACGCGCAATTCTCCAGATCGACACACATTGCCGCACTGCCTCTTCAGGACACCGAGACTCCCGCCGCCTGGCAACCCCGCGCACCTCCCTGCTGACCTGCCTTGAGCGCCGTTAATAAGCCGCTCTCCGCGCTTTCGCGCGGTGACGCCGATTCGCAACTCCTTTGCGAACCACTCAGGGAGGTGCACAAGCCATGCTTTGCTTCCGGAAGTCCCGCCGTACCGGTTTCACGCTCATCGAACTGCTGGTGGTCATCGCGATTATCTAATCGCTGAACAACCCCATTGGCGGGGTGTTACGCGTCGCTCTGGCCGTCTTTTTTGAAGGCCCGGGCCCTTTTCTCTCAACGTGAGCCGTTTACAGGCGCTCTGAAGGCCATTCTGTTGCGGTC